>NZ_JBFBAZ010000037.1:0-65715 GCF_040682475.1 Hamadaea sp. NPDC051192 | reverse complement strand
GGCCGCGAGGTCGTAGCCTTCGGTGCGTCGCCGGGCGTGGGATCTTTGGCCCGTAACGGATTCGGTTGTGGTGACGTAGGTTCTTTGGCAGCGCCCCAGTCAAGCCGCGAACCGCCGCTACCGCCGTGCTGCGGTGGCGGAAACGCCGCAGCCGCCCCCGCCGGATGCGATGGCGCTGCGGGTTCGGGCGTCGGCGTATGGTCCTGGCCGGGCTGGCTGGGTGTCCAGGCCGCTCCGCCGGATGGCGGCGGGGGACTCACGGGTTGGACGGTGTCGAGGCGGGACCCACCCACCAGGAGAAACTGCGGCCGGTGCCGGCCAGCTCCTCTACAGTCCGGGTGATGCGGGCCGTGGCGTCGGCGTCGGTGAAGCGGGCCGCGGCGACGATGTTGAACGTGTCGTCGTCCAGGCCGCTGTCCGCGACCAGGAGGTCACCTGTCGGTGTGACGGTCGCGCTGGTCATCCTCCGGTGCAGGTGACAGGCGTGTTCCGCCAGGTTCTGCTCCGTCCTGTCCGCCAGCTGATGCGTGACCTCCTCGCCGGGGCCCAACGCGGATGAAGGGACAGCTGCCCGGTCGCCGTCGGCAGGTCTGCGGCGACCCGGCCCGGGCCTGCCTGACCGCTCCAATCAAGATGATCTATTGACTGAGGTAAGATCTTCCGTTAGTTTTCCGGTAAAGCAAGCGTCTCAAGACCGCGTGGTGAAGCCGGGCCGTTGAGCCCGCGGTCGTTTCCCAACCATCACTGGTGGAGGAAGACATGATTCCCTTGGCCCGGCGACATCTTCCTGGCTGGCGGACGAGAGCCGCCATGGTCGAAGCGATCCTGTCATCGCGTCTGAGTCTGCGCATCGACGCGAATTCCTCCTGCTGATCAACTCCCGCTGAGCCCGAGTTCCGGGCGCTCGGCTCAGACCCGCTCGCATCGGCAGAAGGGTCGAATCCGCATGTCCTCGAAACCTAGGCGGCTGCTCGCGCTGGGGTTGGCCGCCTTACTGATCCCGCTGATCGCCGGCACGGCTCCGGCACAGGCAGCGCTGGTCACCTTCAGCAGCACGCTCGTCAACCAGAACAGCCGCAGCTGTGCCGATCTGCCCAACGGGTCGTCGGCCAACGGCGCCCAGCTGATCCTCTGGTCGTGCTGGGGTGGCAGTAATCAGACCTTCACGTTCACGCCGGTCACCGGCACGACCGACCAGTACAACATCCACACCGTCACCAACGGCAGCTGCGTCGACGTCAACGGGGCCTCCACCGCGGACAACGCCGCCGTCATCCAGTGGACCTGCCATACCGCGAACAACCAGCGATTCCGGCTTCAACCCACCAGTGGAGGATTCAACGTCGTGGCTGTGCACTCCGGCAAATGCATCGTGCCCAGCGGAGACGCTCCAGCCGACAACACCGGCCTGGTCCAGCTGCCGTGCAGCACCGCCGCCAGCCGGACTTGGCAGATCCCGGGGTACGACCCGGGGAGCGGCGGCTCGGCGTTCGCCAATCCGGTCGTCTGGCAGGACTTCGCCGACGGCGACATCATTCGCGTGGGCGATGTCTACTACTACACGGCGTCCACGATGCACTACTCGCCGGGAGCGCCCATCCTGCGTTCCTACGACCTCGTCCACTGGGAGTACGCCGGACACGCGGTGCCCTCACTGGACTTCGGCTCCACCGCCTACAACCTGGTCGGCGGGCGTGCGTACGTCAAGGGGATCTGGGCTTCCGCGTTCAACTACCGCCGAAGCAACAGCACCTATTACTGGCTCGGGTGCGTCGAGTTCAACCGCACGTATGTCTACACCGCCTCGGCCGTGGACGGCACCTGGACCAAGCGTTCTCAGATCAACAACTGCTATTACGACGCGGGCTTGCTCGTCGACGACAACGACACCATGTATGTCGCGTACGGGAGCAGCAACATCAGCGTGGCGCAGCTGTCCGCCGACGGATTGAGCCAGGTGCGGGCTCAACAGGTCTACAGCTCGCCGTCGAACATAGGTTACATCGAGGGATCTCGGTTCTATAAGCGCAACGGCTCGTACTACATCTTCGTGACCAAGCCGGCGAACGGCCAGTACATCCTCAAGTCCAGCAGCCCCTGGGGGCCCTATGAGATCCGCCAGGTGCTGCTGAACATGCCGGGACCGGTCTCCGGCGGGGGTGTGCCCCATCAGGGCGGACTGGTTCAGACGCAGAACGGCGACTGGTACTACATGGCGTTCGTCGACGCGTACCCGGGCGGGCGGATTCCGGTGATGGCGCCCATCACGTGGACCTCCGACGGGTGGCCTGTCATCACGACCGTCAATGGCGGGTGGGGCAGCTCCTACCCGGCGCCGAACCTGCCGGCGCCGCCGCGTGCGGTCACGCCGATGATCGGTGCCGACATGTTCACGACAGCCGCTCTGGGACCGCAGTACGAATGGAATCACAACCCGGACAACACGAAGTGGTCCAGTGGCAGTGGCCTTCACCTGTCCACCGCGACCGTCACCAACGACCTTTACGCTGCCCGTAACACGCTGACTCATCGCATCCAAGGCCCGACGTCGACCGCCACGATCGTCCTGAATTACGCGGGTATGCGAGACGGCGATCGGGCTGGGTTGGCGATGCTCCGGGACTCGTCGGCGTGGATCGGCGTCAAGCGGGACAACGGCGCCACCCGGGTCGTCATGACGAGCGGCCTGAGCATGGACGCCAACTGGAACACCACCAGCACGGGGACGGAGGCAGCGGGAGCGGCCGTCTCCGGTGGCCGCATCTGGCTCCGCGTCAGCGCCGACGTCAATCCCGGATCGGCCCGGCAGGCGCGCTTCGCGTACAGCACCGACGGCGTCACCTTCCAGCCCCTCGGGAGCGGCTTCACGTTGAACAACGCCTGGCAGTTCTTCATGGGCTACCGCTACGGCGTCTTCAACTACGCCACCCAAGCCCTTGGCGGAGCTGTCACCGTCGAGCGCCTCGACATCACCACCCCTTGACTAGGAGACCCTCATGACACGCCTCTTGGGCGGGCTTCAGCCTGCTCGCACACCGATTCGGCTGCTGGTGGCGGCCGGGGCGACGCTCGCGACGATGGTGGCAGGGATGGCCGCCGGCTCAGTCCTCGGCTCCGCGTCGGCTGCGGACGCCCCGGCTCTCGCTGCGGCGACTGCCGGCTGCGGGCGAAACCCCACGCTCGTCAACGGCACCAACACCATCTCCGTCGGCGGCGTCAACCGCAGCTTCATCCTGCGCATCCCGGCGAACTACAACAACGCCGCTCCGTATCGGCTGATCTTCGGCTACCACTGGCGCGGCGGCACGATGAACGACGTCGCGTCCGGCGGATCCAGCGGATCCTCCTGGGCGTACTACGGCATCCAGGAGCAGTCGAACAACACGGCGATTCTCGTGGCGCCGCAAGGGTTCAACAACGGCTGGGCCAACAACAACGGCGAAGACCTGGCCTTCACCGACGCCATGGTCAATCGCATCGAGGCGGACCTCTGCGTGGACACCACGCAGCTGTACGCCATGGGTTTCAGCTACGGCGGCGGAATGAGCTACGCAGTCGCCTGTGCGCGGGCGAACGTGTTCCGGGCAGTCGTCGTCTACTCCGGCGCGCAACTGAGCGGCTGTAGCGGCGGCTCGCAGCCGATCGCGTACTTCGGCATCCACGGCATCTCCGACAACGTCCTCAACATCTCGCTCGGGCGGTCGCTTCGTGACACGTTCCTGCGCAACAACGGCTGTGCCGCGCAGAACGCGCCCGAGCCCGGGGCGGGTAGCGGAGCGCACATCACGACGACCTACTCGTGCCCGGCCGGATATCCGGTGCAGTGGGCAGCCTTCGACGGTGGCCACGGTCCGGGCCCGGTGGACGGCTGCTCCGGCTGCGAGGACGGCACCCGGACGTGGACCAAGGGCGAGGCCTGGCGGTTCATCTCGCAGTTCGGGAGTGGCACGGGCAGTCCGTCGCCGTCGCCGTCGGTGACGCCGTCGGGTAGCCGGCAAAACGTGACGATCGTCGGTGGCGCTTCGGGCCGGTGTGTCGACGTGCCGGGTTCCAGTACGACCAACGGTACGCAGATGCAGTTGTGGGATTGCCACGGCGGCACGAATCAGCGATGGACGTACACCTCGGGCCGGCAGTTGACGGTGTACGGCAACAAGTGCCTGGACGCCAATGGTCAGGGCACGAGCAACGGGACCGCGGCGATCATCTGGGATTGCAACGGTCAGGCCAATCAGCAGTGGAACGTCAACGCCAACGGCACGATCACGGGGGTCCAGTCCGGGTTGTGCTTGGACGCGGCCGGGACCGCGACCGCCAACGGCACCAAGATCCAGCTCTGGGCCTGCACCGGCGGCACCAACCAGCAATGGACCCTGCGCAGCTGACATTTCTCTCCGGGGTCAGGCGGCCTGGGCGGGCCGCCTGACCCCGCCCTCACGAAAGGCATCAATGGTGAGACGGAATATTCGGCGGCGGCTGGCCGCCAGCGTGGTGGCGGCCCTGGCAGCGGCCGCCGGGACGATGGTCTTCCTTTCCGGGCAAAGCGCACAGGCCCTCGAGAACGGCGTCGGCCGCACCCCGCCGATGGGCTGGAACAGCTGGAACACCTTCGGCTGCAACATCAACGAGTCGCTGATCCATCAGGTCGTCGACGCCATGGCGACCAACGGAATGCGCGACGCCGGATACCAGTACGTGGTGATCGACGACTGCTGGTTCCACCCCAACCGCGACGCCAGCGGCAACCTGCAAGGCGACCCGAGTCGATTCCCCAGCGGCATGAAGGCGCTGGGTGACTACATCCACGGCAAGGGCTTGAAGTTCGGCATCTACCAAGGGCCGCTGGCCAAGACCTGCGCACAGTACTTCAACTCCTGGCCCGGATCCACGGGCAGCCTCGGACACGAAGCGCAGGACGCCCGGCAGTTCGCCGCCTGGGGCGTCGACTACCTCAAGTACGACTGGTGCTCGCCCAACGGAACCATCGACGACCAAGTGCGCACCTTCGCGATCATGCGAGACGCGCTGGCCGCCACCGGTCGCCAGATCCTGTACAGCATCAATTCCAACAGTGTTCACGCCAAGACCGGTCCGCAGCGCAACTGGGGCGACGTGGCCAACATCTGGCGCACGACCGAGGACATCACCAACGCCTGGGACACCGGCCAGACCAACGGCTACCCCATGGGCATCCAGAACATCATCAACGTCAATCTGCCATTGGCCGGGTACGCCGGACCGGGGCACTTCAACGACCCGGACATGATGGAGGTCGGCCGGGGCGGCATGACCGACACCGAGATGCATACGCACTTCGCCATGTGGGCGATGATGGCCTCGCCGCTGATCGCCGGCAACGACGTGCGTTCGATGGACGCTGCGACGCGTACCATCCTGCTGAACCAGAACCTCATCGCGATCGACCAGGACACCGCCGGGCACCAGGCGACGCAGGTCTCCTTCGACGGCACCCGGCGAGTGCTCGCCAAGCGGCTGTCCAACGGTGACATCGCGGTGGCGTTGTTCAATCAAGGCAGCGCCACGACGACCATCAGCACCACCGCGACCGCGATCGGAAAGTCGGGCAGCTCGTTCACGTTGCGCGACGCCTGGTCGAACTCGACCAGCACCACCACCGGGGCGATCTCCGCGAGCGTGCCGGGCCATGGCGCGGTCGTCTACCGAGTAAGCGGCGGCGGCACCTCGTCGCCGTCACCGGGCGGCACCGTGACCGTGGTGAGCTCCTCGTCCGGACGATGCCTTGACATTCCCAACAGCAACACGGCCAACGGCACTCAGCCGGTCATCTGGGACTGCAACGGGCAGCCGAACCAGCAGTGGACGTTCGACGGCCTGACGATCCGCGGACTGGGCAAGTGCCTCGATGCCCCGCTCAACGCGACGGCCGGAGCCAAGGCGCAGATCTGGGATTGCAACGGCGGCGCCAACCAGCAATGGAACGTCAACGCCAGCGGCTCGATCAGCGGCGTCCAGTCCGGGCTATGCCTCGACGTCAACGGCGGCGGCACCGGCAACGGCACTGCCGTGATTCTTTGGACCTGCCATGGCGGGTCCAACCAGATGTGGAATCGCCGATAGCCTGGACAGGAGCATTTGCATGAAGAAGGCGCACTGGCGGTCGGCGACCGCCGCTCTCTCGCTCGCAATCGGGTTCATTGCGACGCCGTCCGGCGTGGCACACGCGGAGTCCAACGGCGGTGTCAGGGTCATGCCGCTCGGTGACTCGATCACCGAGGGAACCCAAGTGCCGGGCGGCTACCGGATCGGTCTGTGGCAACGGCTTGCCGCCGGCCGGTACACCGTGGACCTGGTCGGCTCGCAGTACAACGGCCCGGCAAGTCTCGGCGACCATGACCACGAAGGACATCCGGGCTGGCGAATCGACCAGATCGACGCGAACATCACCGGCTGGCTGACCACCTATCAGCCGCATTCGGTGCTGCTGCACATCGGCACCAACGACGTGCTGCAGAACTACAACGTCAGCACCGCACCGAACCGGCTGTCGACGTTGATCGACCACATCACGAACACCGCGCCCAGCGCCGAGGTGTTCGTCGCGCAGATCATCCCACTGGCCAACAGCGGCCAGGAAGCCGCGGTACGCACCTTCAACGCGGCGATTCCGGGCATCGTCCAGAGCAAGGTGAACGCGGGCAAGCACGTGCATCTCGTGGACATGCACAGTGCGCTGACCACGGCAGACCTTATCGACGGCGTCCACCCCACGGCCACCGGGTACGACAAGATGGCCGCGGTCTGGTACCAGGCGCTGCTTTCGGTGTCCGGCAGCGTCGGCTCCCCGGGCACCGGCGGTGGCACGTCGAACGTGGAGATCGTGGGAACCGCCTCCTCCCGGTGCGTCGACGTGCCTGGATCCACTACGACCAACGGAACCCAGACGCAGCTCTGGGACTGCCACGGCGGCACCAACCAGCGCTGGACGTACACGTCGAGTAAGCAGCTGACGGTCTACGGCAACAAGTGCCTGGACGCGTACGGGCGGGGCACGAGCAACGGCACCGCCGTCGCGATCTGGGACTGCAACGGGCAGACCAACCAGCAGTGGAACCTCAATGCCAACGGCACCATCAGCGGTGTGCAGTCCGGGCTTTGCCTCGACGCGAGTGGAGCCGCCACCGCCAATGGGACGAAGCTCCAGTTGTATGCCTGCTGGACCGGCACGAACCAGCAGTGGAGTCTGCGAAGCTGAACCACCTGCGCAGCAACGAGGGGGCGTACTCGGCACGCCCCCTCTCCTTGTTCGGTGGTTCAGCGAGGTGTGAAGTCCTGGTTCGTGCCCGCCGCGTTCTTGCATTGCCATTGATCGAGTTGTTGGCCGAGCGTGCTGTTGGCGCCGTAGACGTCCAGGCACAGCCCGCTGTTCTGGTTCTTGAACGAGTACGAACCGTCGGACTGCTGCACGGGCAGCCACAGACTGTTCGGCGAACTCGTGGGTGCCTGCTGGACGATGTTCGGCACCCCCGCCGTCGTGGAGCTATTGGTGACGGCCACGTCGTAGCCCGAGTGCTGCGCCTGCAGACGGCCGTAGCCGCCGGAAACGGGCACGAACTGGAACGATTGATTGGTCTGCCCGCCGCACGTCCATTGCGTGACGGCCGCTCCCGCCGCGGTCGACGCGCCGCTCACGTCGAGACACAGGCTGTTGTTGCCGATCACGAGCGGGTGATACCCGGTCGGATACCCACCGGACGGTCCACTGGCGAACTGCCACCAGTTCAGGTTGAACAGGTAGCCGCTGCCGCCGGTGAAGCGCAGGTAGAGATCGTGCGTACCGGTCGCGCCGGTGGTGGCGCAGGTTGCGGTGGCCCAGGTCTGCCAGCCACCGGTGCCGGGTACCGCGCAGGTGCCGGCGAGGGGCCCGGTCGTGCTGTCCAGGCGTAGTTCGATGGAGCCGCCGCTGGCTCCGGACGCGACGCGAGCGGTGAAGGAGGACGCCCCCGTGCCGAATCCGACGCCCTTGACCTTGATCCAATCGCCGTTCTGGATCCAGCCGACGTTCATGCCGCCCTCGGCCGCGGGTTCGGTCTCGACGCCCGACTCCCACGCGATCGTCTCGGCCTCTTGCCGCACGTACGGGTTCAGTACGCCGACCTGTGGCGCGCCTGTGGTTGTCATATTGATCGTCGGGATCGTGCCGTCGGCGTTGTAGCTGTACTTCTCCACGGCGACGGACCGCGTGTATCCACCGCCGCTTGGTAGCGCGCCATTGTGGTAGAAGAAGTACGAACCGCCGTTGAAATCGACGAGCCCGGGATGGTTGGTGAAGCTGCTGCCCTGGGTCGGCATGATCGTTCCGCGGTAGGTCCAGGGTCCGGTGGGACCAGGCGCGGTGGAGTATGCGATGAACTCCGAGCAGCACTTGGCCGCGAACACCATGTAGTACAGGCCGCCGCGCTTGTAGAACCACGGCCCTTCCTCATACAACGTAGGGCGGTTGGCGTCGCCGGTCCGGGTGCCGAACCCCGCTGTGGTGAGCGGGATCTGCGTCGGGCTGCCCGAGAAGGAGATCATGTCAGCGTTCAGCCGCACGTACCACAGATGCGGATTGCCGTAATAGAGATAGGCCTGGCCGTCGTCGTCGATGTAGACCGTCGGGTCGATCTCGGAGTTCTGGATCAGCGGGTGGCCGAGGGCGTCCCGGAATGGCCCGGTGGGGGAGTCGGCGACGCCCACGCCGATGGCCTGGGATCCGTTGGACATCCGTACGGGGACGTACCAGTAGAACTTGCCGTTGCGGTAGACGGCTTGGCCGGCCCACGCGTCGGAGCTCGCCCAGCTGAAGGTGGCCAGGCTCAATGGGGAGCCGTGATCGGTCCAGTTGACCATGTCGGCCGACGACCAGACCCGCCATTCGCGCATGGTGAAGTAGGTGGAGTTGTCTTCGTCGTGGCCGGTGTAGAGGTAGACCCGGCCGTTGTAGACCAGCGGCGCCGGGTCGGCCGTGTAAATGGTTTGAACAATGGGATTGTCGGCCCGGGCCGGGCCGGGGACGAGCACGACGCCGACAAGCAGTGTCGCGATCACGAATCTGAAGAATTTCCTCATCGAAGCCGCCTTGAAAGTGGGGCCGTGGGTGTAGGGACGAGGGGACGGCGTGTCCCTACACCCACGGGTCCGGAGATGGGTCAGCTGCGCAGGGTCCATTGCTGGTTGGTACCGCCGGTGCAGGCCCAGAGCTGGATCTTGGTGCCGTTGGCGGTCGCGGTTCCGGCCGCGTCCAGGCACAGCCCGGACTGCTGACCGGTGATCGTGCCGTTGGCGTTGAGGTTCCATTGCTGGTTCGTGCCGCCGTTGCAGTCCCAGATGATCGCCGTCGTGCCGTTCGACGTCCCTTGACCGTTGGCGTCCAGGCACTTGTTGCCGTACACCGTCAACTGCCGGCCCGACGTGTACGCCCACCGCTGATTCGTGCCGCCGTTGCAGTCCCACAGCTGCACCTGGGTGCCGTTGGTCGTGCTGGCGCTCGGAACGTCCAGGCACCGGCTGGATTGCGTGCCGCCGAGTGCCCCAGCCCGGCTGCCGTCGCTTCCCGGTGGCGGTGGCGTGACCAGGGCGGGTGCAGCCGAGACCGCGATTGCTCGGTCGAGCGAGACCGCGCCGTCTCCCACAACGCGTACGCGGATGGTGTGCGTACCTTGCGGAAGGGTTCCGCTGGTGAAAAGCGCGACGTTGGTCCGCCGTGACGACGCCCGGAAACTGACCGTCTGCTCCGGTCCGGAGTCGACCGATACCGCAGCTGAACCGTGCGAAGGATCCTGTACGCCGTACAGGACGACCCGGTTTCCGGTGAAGGAGAGGGGCGCCGTGTTGCCGGCGGTGATGCTCGAGGTGTTGTCCTTGCTGAACGCTTGGTTGTCCGTGCCTGTCTGCCAAGTGCCGCTGTAACTGAAGCGCTGCCGGTCGTTGACGTCGGTCGGGAAGCCGAAGGCGAAGGAGCCCCCGCCCGGCACGACCGGGTCGGTGAACGCGGCGATGTTCACGTTCACATTCGCCGACGTCAGGCCGGGAGACGATGCGGTCAGCGCGAGTGAGCCGGTTTGCCCGAGCGAGCTCTTGAGGTACACCGCTCCGGTGCCTGCCTCCAGAGTGAGCGGGCTCTCGCCGACGACTGCGCCCGGCCCGGTGAGGGCGAACGTCACGGCGGCGCTGCTCGTGGGCACGACCTGGTTGTTGCTGTCCAGGGCCTTGACAACGACCCGGGTCATGTCGGAGCCGTCGGCCTTGATCGCCGAGTGGTCGGCCACCAGCGCCAGGTGGGTCGCCGCTCCCGGGGTGTAGCGGGTGTCGCTCGCCGCGATCCGGGCGCCGATCCAGCAGTCCGCGCGTAGCTGCCCGGCGGTCACGGTCAGACCGGTGAACTGGAACAACGGATAGGGGAGGCTGGTGTACGCGTTCGGGTTGATCCGTCCGCGAGACACGCCGTTGGCGAACAGCTCGACCTGCTGGCAGTTGCCCGCCACCAGAACGGTGCCGCTCGACACGCCTGGAGTCCACTGACTGGCGATCGAGACGTATGCCCCGTACAGCGCGGGATCGCGCTGGGAGGCGAACGCCGCGGCGTCGAGCTTCGGGATCCGATAGATGTCCGAGACGCCGTGGTAGCAGGTGAAGTCGACGCAGGACGGGGGAGTGACGAAGGTGGTGTTGTAGTCGAACGCTGCCCAGCCCATGGAGCCGGAGATGTTCGCCTTGCCGGCCGCGGCTGACGGGCTTGCCGGGACCTCACGCTGGCGGAGCTGTGCTGCCCCGTACGACGAGGTTCGTGGCGAGTTCGACTCGCGTACGTTTCGGCATCTCCCCGGTGGCCAGGGCGACGGCGCACCTCGCGGCGGCGGCGCCCATCTCCGCGAACGGCTGGCGCACCGTGGTCAGCGGCGGCGCACACCAGACGGCCTGCTCGACGTCGTCGAAGCCGACGACGCTGAGTTGCTCGGGTATGCGCAGGCCGACCTGCCGGGCTGCCTCGTAGACACCCAGTGCCTGCAGGTCGTCGCCGCAGACGATCGCGGTGGGCGGTTCGGGCAGGCGCAGTAGTTTGAGCGCGAGGTCGCGACCCTGCTCGAAGGTGAACAGTCCGTTTCGCAAGAGCTGCTTGTCGAACGGCGCGCCAGCGGCGTCCATGGCGGCCCGGAAACCGTCCAGGCGGGCCCGGGACGCGAGGTCCTTGACCGGTCCGGAGAGCACTCCGATGCGCCGATGCCCGAGATCGAGCAGATGGCGGGTGGCGTTGAGGGCACCGCTCCAGTTCGTCGAGCCGATGGAGGGTGTGCTGTGCAGGTCGCTGGTGGGGTCGAGAGCGACCAGCGGGATGCCATGGGACACCAGCGTTTCGCGGTGCTCCGGGGTGATCGCTGAGGACACCGCGATCACCCCGGCCGGCCGGCGAATCAGCAGTGTGTCCACCCACAGGCGGCCCGCTTTGCCCCGCCGGTACACGTCGAGGTATCCGAAGGTCATGTCGTGGGCGGCGGCGACCTCCTCGACTCCACGCATGATCTCCATGGCGATGGAGCTCAGCATGCCGTGGAACACGACCTCGAGGTGCCGAGTCGACTGGTCGGACGTCGACTTGCGGTAGCCGTGATCACGTAACAGCGCCTCCACGCGTCGACGGGTCTCCTCGCTGACCCCCGCTCGACCATTGAGGACTTTTGACACCGTAGGCGCCGAGACCCCGGCGAGTTCGGCGATCGCCGTCACGGGCAGGTCGCCGCTGCGCCGTCGTCGATGGGGTCTGGAGCTCTCCGACATGGCAGCGAGTGTACGCAGGAGCGCGGAATGTGTCCGAGTTACCGGGTCGATCGCGAAAATTCTGCGCCGGGCGCGCCTGACGACGACCGTCCGGCGCAGCGCAAATCAGACTCTTGACCTGCTCCTCATTGGCGGCCAGGCCTCCTTGCCCGGGTACGCCTCGCAGAAAACTCGACCGGTCAACACTTGAATGTTTCGTTTCGAGCTGGCAACCTCACCGTCTTGGATGGGAGCGCTACCACGGGTAGCGCGGCGCCAGGAGACGGCGATCGCCTGGCGCCGAAATTTCCGGGGAACGTTAACGCGCACATTTCCAACACAGGTGTCGCTAGATCAGGCCTCATGCCGTGCCTGATCCCTATCTGCCTGCTCTTTTGTGGATCGCGGACGTCACAAGATTGTTTCCGGAACTTTTCCGAAACTATTGCCTTGCAACAGAGCTCGATGGCAGCATTGGCGCGGATAAATCTCTCGACAAAGGACGTCCGGCCGTCTCGCTTCGACGGCTCGGGCACCGGCCAGTGAGGAGGCCAAGGTGGCTATCAGCCCCTCTGTCCACCATGGTGAGAGCCGGCGGCGCAGATCGCTCATCGTCAGAGCGCTGGTCGTCGGTGCGGTCAGTGTCGTGGCAGTCGCCGCGGCTGCGGTGATGATGCCGTCGGCCGACGCGGCAGAGACCACGCTCGGTGCCGCGGCTGCGCAGTCGGGCCGGTATTTCGGCACGGCGATCGCGGGTGGTCGGCTCGGTGATTCGGCGTACACCACTATTGCTGGGCGTGAGTTCAACATGGTGACGGCCGAGAATGAGATGAAGATCGACGCGACGGAGCCGCAGCGTGGGCAGTTCTCGTTCAGCGCCGGCGACAACATTTACAACTGGGCGACGCAGCGTGGTCTGAAGGTGCGGGGTCATACGCTGGCCTGGCATGCCCAGCAGCCGGGGTGGATGCAGAGTCTGTCGGGGTCGACGCTGCGTCAGGCGATGATCGATCACATCAACGGTGTGATGGCGCATTACAAGGGCAAGCTCGCCGCGTGGGATGTGGTGAACGAGGCGTTCAACGAGGACGGCAGCCGCCGTCAGTCGAACCTTCAGGGCACCGGCAACGACTGGATCGAGGTGGCGTTCCGGACCGCTCGCACTGCCGATCCGTCGGTGAAGCTGTGCTACAACGATTACAACATCGAGAACTGGTCGTACGCCAAGACGCAGGGTGTGTATCGGATGATCCAGGACTTCAAGTCCCGGGGTGTGCCGATTGACTGTGTCGGGCTGCAGACGCACTTCACCGGTGGCAGTTCGTTGCCGAGCAACTTCCAGACGACGCTGTCCAGCTTCGCCGCGCTCGGGGTGGATGTGGCGTTGACCGAGGTCGACGTGACCAATGCGTCGACGTCACAGTACGCGGGGCTGACCCAGGCCTGTTTGAACGTGCCGCGCTGCATCGGCATCACGGTGTGGGGCGTACGCGACAGCGACTCGTGGCGGTCCGGTGAGAGCCCGCTGCTGTTCGACGGCGGCGGCAACAAGAAGGCGGCGTACACGTCGGTGCTCAACGCCCTCAACGCCGTTAACCCGACGACCTCGCCGAGCTCGAGCACGACCCCGGGCGGAAGCGGCACGATCGTCGGGGTGCAGTCCGGCCGGTGCCTCGACGTCCCCAACGCGTCGCAGACCAACGGTACTCGGGTGCAGCTCTACGACTGCAACAACCAGGCGAACCAGAAGTGGACCTACACCGCCAGCAGGCAGTTGACCGTGTACGGCAACAAGTGCCTCGACGCGAATGGCGCGGCCACCGCGAACGGCACGGCGATCATCATCTGGGACTGCAACGGCGGGTCGAACCAGCAGTGGAACATCAACTCCAACGGCACCATCAGCGGCGCTCAGTCCGGTCGCTGCCTGGATGTGTGGGGCACCGGCAACGGGCAGCAGGTCCAGCTGTACGACTGCCACGGGCAGGCCAACCAGCAGTGGCGTACCGGGTTCAGCGGCCCCTCGCCGTCATCGTCGTCGCCGCCGACTGGCTGTGCGCTTCCGTCGACCTACCGCTGGACGTCGACCGGAGCGCTGACCAACCCGCAGAACGGGTGGGTCTCGCTCAAGGACTTCACCAACGTGGTCTACAACGGCAAGCACCTCGTCTACGGATCCGACGTCAACAGCGGCGGATCTTACGGGTCGATGAACTTCAGCCTGTTCACCAACTGGTCCGACATGGCCTCCGCCACCCAGACCGGGATGAGCCAGGGCACGGTGGCCCCGACGCTGATCTACTTCGCACCTAAGAACGTCTGGGTGCTGGCGTACCAGTGGGGTCCGAACTCGTTCAACTACAAGACCGCCAGTGACCCGACCAACGCCAACGGCTGGTCCTCGCCGCAGGCGCTGTCCACCGCCACCCTTGCCGACGCTCCGTACGGCGTGATCGACCAGACGCTCATCGGCGACGACCAGAACATGTACCTGTTCTTCGCCGGGGACAACGGCAAGATCTATCGGCAGAGCATGCCGATCGGGAACTTCCCGGGCAACTTCGGCTCCAGCTACACGACGGTCATGACCGATTCCACGAACAACCTGTTCGAGGCGGTCGAGGTCTACAAGGTTCAGGGCCAGAACCAGTACCTGATGATCGTCGAGGCGATCGGCGCGAACGGGCGCTACTTCCGCTCGTTCACATCCAGCAGCCTGAGCGGCTCGTGGACTCCGCAGGCCGCGAGCGAGAGCAACCCCTTCGCCGGCAAGGCCAACAGCGGTGCCACGTGGACCAACGACATCAGCCACGGTGACCTGGTCCGCACCAACCCCGACCAGACCAAGACCATCGACGCCTGCAACCTCCAGTTCCTATACCAGGGCAAGAACCCCAGCGCGGGAGGCGACTACAACCTGCTGCCGTGGCGCCCGGGCGTGCTGACCCTGCAGCGCTGAGCGGCGGACTGCCGCCAGGCAGACCCCGTCGCAACCACTCGGGCGTGCCCGGCTTCGGCCCGGGCCGGGCACGCCCGCCTCCCAACCCAGCTCCCGACCACCCTCGGAGGACTGTGTGAAGCGCCTCATCACCACCGCAGCCACTGTCGCCACGGCCATGCTCCTGGTCGCCGGCTGTTCGCCGGGATCGGGCGGCGGCGACTCCGTCGATTCCAAGACTTTCGACTTCTGGTCCTTCACCGGAATCAATCAGAAGGCCGACGTCGACGTCTACAAGAAGGCGCATCCTGATGTGCAGATAAAACTCACCGAGGTGGGCAGCACGACGGAGACCGCTCAGGCGCTCACCACCGCACTGGCCGGCGGCAAAGTGCCCGACCTTGTGCTGATCCAGGGTGACGACCTGCCGAAGTTTATGCAGTCCGCCGACAACTTCGTCGATCTGTCCAGCCTGGGCGCCGACAAGATGAAGGGGGACTACCTCGACTGGGTCATGAAACAGTCGATGACCTCCGACGGCAAGATCATCGGAATACCGACCGATGTCGGGGGCATGGCCATCGCGTACCGCACTGACCTGTTCAAGGCGGCGGGACTGCCCACCGACCGGGACGAGGTCTCCAAGTTGTGGCCGACCTGGGACGCGTTCCTCGAGGTCGGCAAGAAGTACGTGCACGCCACCGGCAAGCCGTTCCTGGACAACACGTCGACGAGCGTCTTCTTCCAGGCGGTCAACCAGGGGACCGAGCGTTACTACGACGCGGACCACAAGCTGTCGTACGACAAGAACCCACAGGTCAAAGCGGCCTTCGACCTGGCACTGAAGATCCACGCGGCCGGCATCACCTCCAAGATCACCTCATGGTCGACGGGCTGGACGGCGGGAATGGGCAAGGGCGACTTCGCGGTCGTCTCAGCCCCGTCGTGGATGCTCAACGCCATCCACACGAACGCACCCAACACAGCCGGCAAGTGGGATGTCGCCGTCATTCCCGGTGGCGCGGGAAACTGGGGCGGCAGTTACCTCGCCGTCCCCAAGCGGGCGAAGAACCCGAAGGCGGCCTGGGCGTACATCGCCGAGATGCAGTCGCCCAGCGGGCAGCTCGCCCACTTCCTGCAGCAGGGCGCACTCCCGACGACACCATCGGTCTACTCGGACCCGCAGCTCATCGCGAAGACCGATCCCTTCTTCTCCAACGCGCCGATCGGCAAGATCTACACCCAGTCCGTGCTGGGCATCAAACCGTTCTACATCGGACCGGAGGACGCCACGGTCGGCTCGGAGATGCTCAACACCCTCGTCAGCGTGGAGCAGGGCAAGGTCGCCGAGGCCGACGCGTGGAACACGGCGTTGACCAACGTCAAGAACGCCCTCCGCGGCTGAAACGACGACTGATGCATGGCAGCCGAGGAGCCCGGCCGCCACATCGGGAAGGTGTCCGTTGTGACCACTACGCTCAACCCCGCCCCGGCTCCCGGAGCGATCGCACCGCCCACTCGGAGCCGCCACCTCCGGCTGGGCGTACGCGAGCGGCTGGCACCCTACGCCTATGTGGCG
The DNA here is from genome assembly GCF_040682475.1 of Hamadaea sp. NPDC051192. Taxonomy (NCBI): domain Bacteria; kingdom Bacillati; phylum Actinomycetota; class Actinomycetes; order Micromonosporales; family Micromonosporaceae; genus Hamadaea; species Hamadaea sp. NPDC051192. The sequence goes on along the minus strand of NZ_JBFBAZ010000037.1, from coordinate 49,423 downwards.
CCGTTTTTCGTGCTCTTCCTCATCTTCGGACTCTTCCCGCTGCTCTTCACGTTCTATGTCGCCTTCTTCGACTGGAACCCCATCGGCGAGCACCAGTACGTGGGACTGGACAACTTCGCGCAGCTCGTCGACGATCCACGGTTCTGGGGCGCGCTGCGCAACACGTTCAGCATCTGGCTGCTGTCGACGGTCCCGCAATTGCTGCTGGCGCTCGGCCTGGCACACCTGCTCAACCACCTGCGGCTGCGGGCGGCCACATTGTTCCGGATGTCGGTGCTCGTTCCCTACATAACCTCCGTGGCGGCGACCACCATCGTGTTCGCTCAGCTCTTCGACCGGGACTACGGCATGCTCAACTGGTTTCTCGGGCTGCTGGGTTTCGACCACGTCGACTTCACCGCGTCGGTGTGGGGAAGCCACTTCATGATCGCCGTGATGATCATGTGGCGGTGGACCGGATACAACACGCTGCTGTACCTCGCCTCGCTCCAGGCGGTTCCGCGTGAGCTGTTCGAAGCCGCCGCCGCCGACGGCGCGAACGGCTGGAAGCAGTTCCGCCACATCACCATTCCCGCTTTGCGGCCGATCATCGTGTTCACCGTCGTCACGTCGACGATTTACGGACTACAGGTCTTCACCGAGCCGCTGCTGGCCAACCCGGTGGGCGGACTCACCTGCGGAGCGGCCCGGCAGTGCCAGACCCTCACGCTCTTCCTGTACGAACAGGGTTTCGGCCGGTTCCACTTCGGCTACGGCGCTGCCGTCGGCGTCGCGCTCTTCGTGCTCGTCGTGATCGCGGCCGCGATCAACTACCTCCTGGCCACCCGAATTCGCTCGGAGCGCCCATGAACCGCGAGCCTTCGACCGCCGCGTCCCCCCAAACTCGCCGACGAAGCGTGCATCGGGTCCCGTTCGTCGTGTACGCGGTGCTCGGCGCGATGGTGTTCATCAGCGTGTTCCCGCTCTACTGGATGTTCGTGGTGTCCACGACGGACTCCGCCACCGCGACGAGCCTGCCACCGCACGTCATTCCCGGCGGCAATTTCCTGCACCTGGCCGGCCTGGTCGTCGACACCGTGCCGTTCGTCCAGGCGCTCGCCAACAGTCTCCTCGTCGCCACCACGATCGGCGCAGGTCAGGCTGTGCTGTGCGCGTTGGCCGGGTTCGCCTTCGCCAAGCTGTCGTTCCCGGGCCGCAACGCACTGTTCCTCATCGTCGTGCTGACCATGACGGTGCCGGCCCAGCTGGCCGTCATCCCGCAGTACCTGATCATGTCGCGGCTCGGATGGGTGGACACCCTTCAGGCGGTGATCGTGCCTGGGCTGGTGAGCGCCTTCGGCATCTTCTGGATGCGTCAGCACATCAGCAGCGCCATCGACGAGCAGCTGATCCACGCCGCCCGCGTCGACGGCGCGACGACCTGGCAGATCTTCTGGCGCATCGCCTTCCCGCTGGTACGCCCGGCGGCTCTGGTCCTGGGTCTGTTCGGCTTCGTCAACGCTTGGAACGACTTCCTCTGGCCCTTCATCGTGCTGAAGTCGCCGGAGAGATACACCGTCCAGATCGCCATCAAGGCCTTGCAGAACAACCGGGACATCGACCTCGGCCTGGCCATGTCCGGCTCGTTCCTGGCCACGGTGCCTCTGCTGATCTTGTTCGTCTTCGTCGGCCGTCGCCTGGTGCAAGGGATCATGGAAGGCGCCTTCAAGGGATGACACACTCTGATGACGTTCCACGAAGTCACGTGGCGCTGCCGCCGGTCGTGGGCTCAGGCACCGTGTTGCCGGTTGGACTTCAACTCACCTTTCACCATCCGAATGTCGACGTCACGAGCGGCGTCATCACCAGTCGCGCGGCGCCCGCGATCGTCGCTCGCGTCACGGTGGCGTCCACACCCGACGTGACGGACACAGTCGACGTCACGGTGCTGCCGGCGGGTACGCCGGTGCTGCTCGTCGGCACTCGGCTCCCCGATGCCGACCCGGCCGTCTACTCGGCACGCATCGCGTACAGCCTGCACCTGGCTCTCGCCACACCGGACGGTGCGATCATCCGCCTCAACGACGACCGGGGAGTCCTGTTCCCCCGCGCGGTCCCCACGGAACATACGGACATCTACCGCGTGCGTACGCTCACCGATCCATGGGTGTTCGTCGTCCCCGACGGGTACATGGTCGTCGCTTCGCCCGCCTCGCCAGACGGTTCCCCCGAACCGTCGGCCAGTTCCTCAGTGTTGCTGTTCCACACGACAGACCTCATAATATTCGAAGAAGTCGGGCTCTTTCAGGTGGCGACGGGAGGCGGAGTACGGCGTCCGCGCGGCGTGTACGACCTCATGCGTGGCGAACTCGTCCTGTGGTGGACGGATGACGAGGATCAACCCTGGTCCTCGTCGGCGGCCGAGCCACGTGGGCCATGGTCGCCGGCCGTCCCGGCGGAACCCGTGGTGCCTGTGCCGCCGATACCGGACGGGGGACCAGGGCACCACCAGACCTGCGCTCTGCCCATCGACGAGGCCGACGCCGCGCGGCTGCGACGCCGCTTCGGGCGTATCCGCAATGTGGCCGTCGAGCTGCCCGTACTCGACGCGACCTCCGGGGACGCCGCCTGTGAACTGCCCTGGGCGAAGCTGACCTACGACGACGGCTCCACTGCGCGGCGGCCGGTCGACTGGGATCCCGACAGCCTCGCCCAGGTCGGTTGGGACAAGCCAGGCGAATACGTGGTGACCGGCAGGGTACGCCAACGGGTCTATCCCTTTCCCTTCGTCATAGACCGGGCCGATCCCACCGTCCTCGCGTACCAGGGCCGGTATCTCTTCATCGCCACCGACGACCCGGACGGCAACTGTGTGGACCCGCGCCGGCTGTTGCTGCGCGTCGCGGACAGCATCGCCGAGCTGGCCACCGCGCCGGACCACGCCATCCTCGAAGTCGGCACCACGGACATCGCCGGCTGCTTCTGGGCCCCCGAACTTCATCTGATCCGTGGCCGCCTGCATTGCTTCTTCGCCCCGAGCATCGGCGCCGCGGACTGGAAACGGGTGCGCTGCCACGTGATGCGGCTACGCGACGGCGGCGATCCCACGGTCGCCGCGGACTGGGAGCCGCCCCGTCCAGTTCTTCAGATGGACGGCTCGCCCCTGCAGCGCGACCCTGAGCACCCTGGTCTCAGCCTGGACATGACCTATCTCGAAGACGCCGGGCGAAGCTACGTGCTGTGGTCTCAGCGGTACATCACCGACCGCATCGGCGACGCCGAGCTCTGGATCGCGACCATCGACCCGGCCGACCCATGGCGGTTGACCAGCGACCCCGTACGCGTCGTCACCGCAGAGTACGGCTGGGACCACGAAGTCGCGGAAGGCCCGTTCGCGCTCCGGCACGGCGACCGTCTCGTCGTCACCTACTCCGGATCAGCAGTCGGGCCGACCTACGCGGCCGGTGCGATCGAGGCACGCAGCGGAGCCGACCTCCTTGACCCGAATGCCTGGACCAAGGCACCAGCGCCCGTGCTCGGCACCGGCAGCAACTTCAGCTACTGGGGGCCAGGCCACAACACGTTCAGCCACGACGAGGACGGCCTCGAGCTCGTCGTCTTCCATGCCCATCCCACGATCACCACGCGCGGGCGGAGCACCGCGCTACGACGCATCCATTGGGCCGCCGACGGACATCTGGTGCTCGATCAGCGACCCGATGAGGAGGTCGCGCCGCACCTGCGTCGTGTCCGCACGGTCGTACGCGTTGCTGTGTCGAAAACGGAGTAACCGGCCCCCGCGGATGTTTGCCCACCGATATCCGGTGAAGCCACCTGACGAAGATCGTCAGGTGGCTTCACGTCGGGATCTAGCCGTGCCGATCTTCGTCTCACGCAAGCTCGACGCATTGGCTCGGTCAGCCAACTGGAGACCCTTCAGGCTCCGCTGAAGCCGCCCGTAGTCCAGCTGCGGTGCGGAGAGAAACACCGCGACGCGCGAGGCCAAGGGATTCTCCAGCTCTACCTCGTCGACCCGCAGCGGAAAGGCCAGATCATGGCCGGGTCGTCGGTCGAGCCCAGGCTCACATGATCCGCTGACTGCGCTGGAGGAGTCGGGTCATCCATGGCCGAAGGCCGCTCGAACACGTCCCATCGCCACAGCACTGCACATCTCGGACGGATCCCGTCGAGAAACACGTGGCCGACGGCGACGTCGGCCGAGGTCGACAACGGTCAGCTGTGCCGCGGTGGCGCGACCGAGGGCTCCAGGGTATGCGCGCATGGCAGCAGGATCTGCCGCTCATAGTCGCCGGCGGGGTCGGCGAGCAGCGTGGTCAGCAGCCGCACGGCCCGCCGCCCCATGGCGTTGCGGGGCACGTGCATGGAGGCCCACGCGCCGGGCCCGCCGGTGTCGTCGACGAGCAGCACGATGGAAACGTCGTCGGGCACGGACAGTCCGCGCAACCCGATGATGGCGTGCAGTACCCGCAGAAGACTGACCGATTCCACGAGGACGGCGGTCGTTCCGGCGGCCAGGGCGCTGTCGAGCCATTGGGTCGCCAGCTCATCCGGCTGGGTGTACGCGGGGACCGGCACGGTGAGCCCGAAGCGGTCGAGCGCGGCGGAGAAGCCGTCCCATCGGTCGGCTTGGGGCTCGTAACGGACTGCCTCGCCGAGGTACGCGAACGTGCGGTGCCCCAGCGCGACAAGGTCGTCCACGATGCGGCCGGTGGCCGAGCGGTAGTCGCCGCCGACGTAGCTGATCTCGAAGCCGGGCACCTCGCGATGCCCGATGTAGACGAAGGGGTGCGCGTCGGAGGCCAGCCGGGCCAGGTCGTCCTGGTGCGCCCGGTGGCCGAGGATCACGCTGCCGGCCGCCTGGCCGAGTCCGTTCACGTCACCGCGGTAGATGCGGCGTACGCCTGCCTCGTCCCGCGCGGCCGTGAAGAGCACGAGGTTGCAGCCCTCGACCCCGGCCTGCTCCTCGATGCCCTGAAGGAACTCGAAGTAGTAGTCCCCTGCGCTGGTCGGGAAGATGGGTTCGAAGGTGTGCACGCCCAGCAGCGGCGGAGCGTGGCGCTTCTCAACCGCCGTACGCTGCTGTGGACTGGTGGTATAGCGCAGCCTTTTGGCGGCCGACAGCACACGCCGTTGGGTTTCGACGGAGATCCGGCTCAGGTCGCCGGCCCCTCGCAGCACCTGCGAAACCGTGGACTGGGAGACACCCGCCTCGCGGGCGATGTCGGACTGCCGGATCATGCCGCGTTCCCCGTTCACCTGACTCCTCCCGACAGGATCGCTCCACCGGCGAGCAACTGCTTGCGAAGGGTCTCATAGTCGACGTCGCGTACGCCGGACCCGGTGGTGGCGGCCAGTCCGGCAGCGCAGCCGGCCGCCTCGCCGAGCATCATGAACACCGGTTCCATGCGTACCGAAGCGAAGGCGACGTGTGAGGCCGAGATCGCCGACGCGACGAGCAGGTTCGAGCACTCACCGGTACGCGGAACCAGCGCCCGATACGGCACACCCATCGGCGCGGCCAGCGGATGCTGCACGTTGCCCTCGTTCACCGGACGTCCGTCGACCACGACGCGCTTGGCGTTGTGCGAGTCCATCACGTACGAGGCGAGCGCCACCGGATCGTCTACGCCCGACCGAGAAGTCGCGTCGTGCTGGGTGATCACGTAGTCGGAGACCATCCGGCGCGCCTCACGGATGTAGAGCTGATGCGGCCAGTGTGCGGTCTCCGCGAATTCGCCGGGCGCGAGCCCGTACGCCTGGGCCGCCGAGCGGATCGCGGATGGCAGGGAGCGGGTGGAGGTCAGGTAGTGCAGCAGGCCCGCCTGATACCGGATGTGGTCGGCGAAGATCGCTTCGCGTCGGGCATACCCAGCTGCGGCCGCCGTTGCCTGATCAGGCAGGGAGGACCTGGCCGACAACGACACAGCGGCCGGCCATGCGTAATTCGCTCCGATGTGGTCGGAGGAGACGGCTCCGTGATTGTTCATGTCGTAGACGTCGCCGCGGACGCGCGTCGTCCGCCCGTACAGCTCGAAGACGCCTGCCTCGATATAGCGCCGGAGCAGTTCGTAGCGGCCGGGATCATAGCCGTCGGGCTCCGGGTAGGGCACTCGGTCGGCTGCGTCGGTCACGTGCAGCCGGAAGGTGTACGCCTGCACTCGTTCGTCGCCGTCGCCGATCGTCCCGTACGCGTCGGCGGACACTCCTGGCACCACGCCGGACGCAGGTTGGCCAGGGACGACGTAGGGATCGACCGGGACGGTGAACTGATGGCTGGAGCTGGGCTGCACTCCGCCGAGTGTTTCGCCGTAGACCGCCGACGCCTCCCGGCCGATGGTGTGCGACACCCCGGCCGCCGCCATCAGGTCGCCCTCGTAGGAGGCGTCGACGAAAACCTTGGCGCGATGCCGCCCGCCGTCGTCCGTATGCAGCTCAGCCAGCCGATCCCCGGACAGCGTGACACCGCAGAGGTGCTGACGATGCAACACGCTGACTCCGGCGGAAGCCAGCCAGTCCACGAAGATCGTCTCCGCGACGTGGGACTCCACGCGCCAGTGCACGTCCGGCACCCCGTACGCGACACCGACCGCGCGATAGAACGCGAGGGCCAGCCCGCCCACGGTGGACGCCCGGCCGACGTCGGTCTCGCCGAGACCGCCACTGCTCAGGCCGCCGACATGGTCGTCGAAGGCGAGAAGGGTCACCGAGTGCCCGTCGCGGGCTGCCCGGACCGCTGCCGTCACGCCTCCGGAGGTCGCGCCGTAGACCACCACGTCCGAGACCGTCTCGTGGGACGGCATGGTCTCGCCGGACGACGCCGAAGGCGAGAGGTGATAGCGCAATCCGGGGAGCGGCGAAGTCATGCCCGGATTTCTAACACCCCGATCCGAGCACTGTACATAGCTAATATTTGCTAATTTCGCGAAATGGAATCGTGCCCAAATCTGCTGCGTACCAACGTCTTGACATCACCACGACGAAGCGATGTAACGTAGCCGCAATCTTGGGCGACCCTGATGGCCGCCAATATATTAGCAAGTTAGGGGACACCGGCATGAGCATGGCGACCGAGCTGGAGACCGACCTTCTGGTGGTCGGCGGAGGCTTGGGCGGCGTCGCCGCGGCGTTGACCGCCGCGCGACTGGGCCGCCGCGTCGTCCTGACCGAGGAGACCGACTGGCTCGGCGGCCAGCTCACCGCGCAGGCGGTGCCGTCCGACGAGCACCCCTGGATCGAGACGGAGCACATCTCGCCTGGGTACCGAGAGCTGCGCGAACGCGTCCGCGACTACTATCGCCGCAACTACCCGCTGCTGCCGGAGGCTGCGGCCGACCCGACGCTCAACCCGGGCCTGGGCAACGTTAGCCGGCTCTGCCACGAACCTCGCGTGGGTGTGGCCGTCATCGACGAGATGCTGGCCGCCTACGTGTCGGCCGGGCGCATCACGATCCTCTACCGCCACGTTCCCGTCAGCGCCGACACCGACGGCGACAGTGTCAAAGCCGTCACGCTGCGCGACGAGGTGACCGGGAAACAACGCACCATCACCGCGAAGCTCGTCGCCGACGCCACCGAGCTGGGCGACCTGCTGGAAGTCGCCGGGGTCGAGCACGTCATCGGCGCGGAGTCACAGGATCAGACCGGAGAGCCGTTCGCCGCGCCCGAGCCGGACTGGACCGATCAGCAGTCCATCACCTGGACCTTTCCGCTGGAGTACCGGCCGGGCGAGGACCACGTCATCGACCAGCCCGCCTCCTACGACCACTGGAAGACCCACGTCGACCCGTTCTGGCCGGGGCCGCAGCTGTCCTGGTTCAAGATCGACATCCACACGAACGCGGGCAAGGAGAACCGGATCTTCGAGGGCGACCTCGACGGCGTACGCCTGCCGGACCTGTGGCATTTCCGGCGCATCCGGGCGCGCAGCCAGTTCCGCCGCGACCTCGTCGACACCGACATCACCCTGGTGAACTGGCCCAACATCGACTACTGGGAAGCGCCCCTGATCGGCCCGGGCGTCGACGATGCCGCCCGGGCCCGGGCTCTCCAACGGTGCAAGGAGCTATCACTGTCCTATCTGCACTGGATGCAGACCGAGGCGCCCCGGCACGACGGCGGCCACGGCTACCCGGGCCTGAAGCTGCGGCCCGACCTCACCGGCACCGACGACGGCCTCGCCAAGTACGCCTACATCCGGGAATCGCGCCGGATCAAGGCCCGGTTCACGGTGCTGGAGCAGCACGTCGCCGTGGTGGACCGGCCCGAGGGCGGCGGTTCGGAGCTGTTCGCGGACGCGGTCGGCGTCGGGCACTACAACATCGATCTGCACCCCAGCACTGCCGGGGTGAACTACGTGAACCTGGAGTGCTACCCGTTCCAGATCCCGCTGAGCGCGCTCATTCCAGTACGGATGCGCAACCTTCTACCGGCCTGCAAGAACATCGGGACCACGCACATCACCAACGGCTGCTACCGCCTGCACCCGGTGGAGTGGAGCATCGGCGAGGCAGTCGGGGCGCTGGCGGCGTACTGCCTGCGGCAGGGCACCGAACCGCACGCGGTCGCCGACTCGCCCCGCCTCACAGAGGACTACCAGAATCTGCTCACACAGACGCTCGGCATCCCGATCGCCTGGCCCGACGACGTACGCCGCACCCGGCCCTCACAAGCCTCGAAGAACTCTACTCCGCTGCTGGCCATGCCCGAGCGCCGGGTGAAGGTCGCCTGATGAACGCGGTGGACACGGTGGACAATCCCGACGTCGTCATCTATGGCGCGACCCTAGCCGGGATCATGGCGGCCCTGCGGTTGCGGATGCGCGGCTACCGATCCGTCATTCTGGAGCCGACTGGGCACGTCGGCGGTATCGTCGCGGGCGGCCTGGTCAAATCCGACTGCCCCAACGTCATCGAGGCGCTGGCAGGGCTCACTCTCACCCGGTTCTTCGAGGGCATCGGACGGGCCTACGGACTCGACGGTGCGGCGTACCGGTTCGAGCCCAAGGTGGCCGAGCAGGTCAGCCACGACCTGATCGCCGAGGCTCAGGCCACCGTACGCCTCAACGAACGCCTTCACGGCGCATCCGATGTAGACGTCGTCGGCGGCCGCATCCAGGCGGTGAGGGGCATCCGGGCACGGTTCTTCATCGACGCCTCCTACGAGGGCGACCTGATGGCGGCGGCCGGCGTGCCGTACGCGTATGGCCGGGAAGGACACGACAAGTATGGGGAGCCCCTCGCCGGGTTCCAGCCGGTGCAGGCGTACCGGCGGCGCAGCTTCCGGCCCGGGAATCTCTATCCGGTCAAGCCGGTCCCGCCGCAGCGGGCGGGTGAGGCCGACGAGAAGACGCAGGCCTACAACTTCCGAGGCGTGCTTTCGACCGGTCCCGACCGGTTGCCCTTCCCGAAACCCGAGGGCTACGACCCGAGGCTCTACGCGTACCTCGGGCAGCTGCTGGAGCAGCGGGGGGTCAAGGGGCTGTCGGACATCGTGACCCACACGGCCCTGCTGCCGAACGGCAAGTACCAGACCAACCAGGCGCTGTTCATCGGGTTCGATCTGCCCGGGGCCTCGTGGGACTACCCGGACGGCAGTTGGGCCCGGCGCGACGAGGTCATCGCCGAGCACGTCCGCTGGCATCAGGGAATGCTCCACTGGCTGGCCAACGACCCGTCGCTACCCGAGAGCTTCCGGGCCGACACCCAAACGTTCGGCCTGCCCGCCGACGAGTTCACCGACAGTCCACACGGGGCCGGCTTCCCGCACGCGCTCTACATCCGCGAGGCCCGCCGCCTACTCGGCGCGCACGTGCTGACCCAGCACGACCTGCTCAAGCCGGGCAACACCAAGGCGACGCCGGTCTGCTGTTGGAAGTATGGAATGGACAGTCACATCGTCCAGTACTACGCCGAGGGCGACGACACGATCGTCGGCGAGGGCACGCTGTCCGGCACCGAGAGCAATCCGCCGGTCGACCTTTATCAGATCCCGGCCGAGGTGCTGTTCCCAGCTCATGGTGGTGTCGAGAACATCGCGGTGCCGCTTTGCTTCTCGGCCAGCCACATCGGCTACACCTCGCCGCGCATGGAGCCCAACTACGGGATGCTCGGCGAGGCCGCCGGTGAACTCGCCGCCCAGTCGCTAGGCACCGGCCGGGCGGTGCAGGACTACGACTATCCGCAGCTGGCGGCCGCGTTGCGCGAACACGGCAGCGTCCTGACCCTCCCCGGGCTGGAGTAGCCGTGCTGCCGATCACGCTCGCCCGGCCCGATCCGGCCTTCCAGCCGGGGCCGCTCGACGCCTCGTCCGGCTGGCGGCCGCACACCGTCGAGCTCGTGTTCCACCTCGCGGAGCCGGCGCCCGCCGACGGATGCGTGCTGCGCCTGGAGTTCGCGGCAGGTCACGGCCCGTGCCCCGATCTGTCCATCGTGGTCGACGGAACGCATCGCGGGTTCTTCCACCCCCGTGTGCGCCGGGACGACCGCTCGGAGACTTACCGGCACGGTCCGATCGCGGGCGAGGTCACGCTCGACGTGTGGCTGCCCGCCGCCTGGCTCGGCCCCGGCGATCATCGCCTCACGATCACGACCGTGCTCGACGAGGCGGCGGCGACCGGCCCGGTGCCGGCGGAGAGCGGCCCACCCCCGCGTCACCGCGAACAGTTCGGCCACCACTTCGGCAGCGGCGTCGTCTGGCACGAGATCACGCTCCGACCCGCGGACCGTCCAGCCACGACCGGTGTCACGCTCACCGCGACCCCGCTCTACCTGCACGACGGCTCCCCGCTGGTCGAGCTCACCGTCTCGGCGCCGGCCCGGTCCACTGCCGCCCAAGCGTTGGTACGCCTGAAGCAGCGGACGTATCCGGTGCAGCTGCGCCGGGGCGACCGCGATTTCGGCGACGTCCGCGTACGGTTCCCGGTGCCGGAGCTCACCGAACCGGTGAGGGCGACGGTCAGCATCGACGGCGGACCGGAACAGGAGTTCGAGCTGCGCCCGGCCCGCCAGTGGAGCCTGCACCTCATCCCGCACGTGCACCTGGACGTCGGCTACACCGATGTGCAGGGCAAGGTGCTGGAGCTGCACAGCCGCAACCTCGACCGGGCGCTCGACGCACTCGCCGCCGACCCCGGCTTCGCCTTCTCGGTCGACGGTTCGCTGATCGTGGGGGAGTACCTCGCGACCCGGTCGGCGCAGCGCTCGGAGCAGGTGCTCGCGGCGCTGCGGGCGGGCCGGCTGACGGTCAACGCCTTCCACAGCCTGTTCCTGTCCGGCATCGCCAGCCTGGAAGAGGTCTACCGGGCGGCGTACGCGGCGGCGCGGCTACGGGAGGACCACGGCGTCCCGATCGAGTACGCCAACCTCACCGACGTCCCGTCGTACTCCGCGGCGATCCCGTCGATGGTGCGAGCGCTCGGTATCGACGCCTTCGTCGGGATCGAGAACCACCACCGGGGCGGCAACGCCGACAGCGACGCCCAGCACCTGGCCAGCCCGGTCATGTGGGAGGGCGTCGACGGCTCGCAGATCCTGACGCATTTCTCCGACACCTACTCGCAGCTGCGGTTCATGGTGGGCGACCCGCAGACCGTCGCCGGGGGAGCGCACGCCTTCACCCGGCTGCTCGCCCGCTACGACCGGCCCGACTACCTGCCCAGCGATCTGGCCGTCATCGGCACGCACGCCGACAACGAGGATCTCGGTGACGGTGACGCCGGGTTCGCCGCCCGCTGGAACGAGCGGTACGCGTACCCGAGGCTGGTCGTGTCGACGATGGCCGGATACCTCGACGCCGTACGCCCCTTGGCAGAGCGGCTGCCCGTCTGGCGCGGCGACGGCGGCTCCTACTGGGAGGACGGGGTCGGCACCGGCGCCACCGTGGCCGCCGAGCACCGGCGTACGCAGTCCGCCCTGCCCGCCGCGGAGGGGCTCGCGGCGTTGGTCGGCCTCGCCGAACCCGGCTATCGGCCGCATCGCGCAGCTCTGGACACCGCCTGGGAAGGCGCGCTCTACGGCTGCGAGCACACCTGGACGTGGGCACACGGCAACGCGCATCCGCACGGCCACCAGGTCGGCGACCAGCTCGACTGGAAGCGGCACCAGGTGCACACCGCGTACCGGATCGCGACGGACGAGACCCGCCGGGCGCTCAGCCAACTCGGCGAACTGGTCAGCACGACCGGGCCGACGCTGCTCGTGCACAACCCGCTCGGCTGGGCGCGCGACGTCGACGTCGAGTTGGAGACCCTGCACGGCAGCCCCGACGGGCTGCCCGGCGAGGTGACGGCCGACTGCAATGGGCTCAAACGGCTGCGGGTCACCGTCCCCGGGGTGCCGGCCTTCGGCTATCGGGCGCTGGCACTCGGCGCTGGGCGTACGCTCACGCCTGGATCCGAGGACGGGTCCACCGGGCGGCCGGCCGCGGACCAGGACGAGTGGCAGACGGTCCCGGCGAGCCTGACCACCGCGCGGTGGGAGGTTGCCCTCGACCCGGCGACCGGGGCGATCAGCGGCTTGCGCCACCGCGCGAGCGGGCGGGAGTTGCTTGACAGCCGTGAGCGGACGCTCGGGCAGGTGCTGTACGCGCTCAACGGCCCGGTGTCGCTGACCCGCGGCGACCAGCCTGCGCACACCGGCGAACCGCACCGGCACGAGCCCGCTCCGCGCAGCACGCTGTCGGGCCGCCGCCCGAAAGCGGATCCGCCCGAGCTGACCGTGACAGCGGCCGAGATGCAGCCGATCGGGCTGCGGCGGACCTACGACGGCTGGCGGCTGCGCACCGTGGGGAGCGGACCGAGCCTGCCCCGGATCGAGGTCGACGTGCTGCTGCGCGACGACTCCGACCGGGTCGACGTGACGGTCGACCTCGACAAGACCCGGGTGCTGGCCAAAGAGTCGGTATACGTGGCGTTCCCGTTCGCCGGAACCGATCCTGTAGTGCGCTACGACCGGCAGCAGGGCTGGATCGATCCGGCGGCCGACACCGCGCCCGGCGCCTGCCACGACTGGTTCACCACACAGCACGCCGTCGTGGTGTCCGAGAACGACGGTCCGGCGGTGGCCTGGAGTTCGGCGGACGCGCCCCTGTTCACCGTCGACGACATCGTTCGCGGCGAATGGCGGGAGCAGTTCCGGCCGGGCGCAAGCCTGTTCTCCTGGGTCCTCAACAACTACTGGCCGACCAACACCCCGCCGGAGCAGGACGGAACTCTGACCCTCCGGTACGCCTTCACGCCTCTGCCGGCGTTCGACCCGGTGGCGGCCGGGCGCTTCGGCCGGGAGGTACGCGCGGCCGCCACCGCCACCGAGATCACCTGGCTGGACAAGTTCGACGTCGATCCGCGGCCGTTGCCGGCGACCGGATCGTTGCTGGACCTGGACCTGCCGGAGACGGTGCACGCCACCGTCGCGCAGCCGCGGACCGGCGAAGGGCTGCTGCTGCGCCTGCAAGACCTCTCGGGCCGGGCAGCCCGCATCCCGCTGCCGGTGCCCGGAGGCGCCACCTTGTGCACCGCCGACGAACGCGAGCTCGGCCGGCTGGTCCCGGACGACGACGGCCGGCTGACCGTCGAGATCGGACCGTGGCAGGTCATCTCGCTGATCCTGCATCCCTTCCCGACGGATTCCCCGAAGGACTGATCATGGCTGATAACGCTCTGAGTCGACGCCGATTCCTGGCACTGACGGGCGGCACGGCCGCCGCCGTCGCCGGGTCCGGGCTGCTCGCCGCCTGCGGCAGTTCGTCCACGCCCACCACCGGTGGCGCGGGCAGCGTCACCTTCCCCGAGTACGCCCCGGCGACGCTGGTCAAGCCGGATCTCCCCGCGACCGCCGACGGCGTGATGGCCGGGTTCTACGAATACCCGGCGAACCTCGCGACCGCGTTCACGAGCAAGCCCGGTGAGGGCCTCGGGAACGTGACCGTCCTGACCAACATGTTCAACCCGGTGCCGCCCAGCGCGGGTTCCAACGCGTACTGGCAGGAGGTGAACAACCGGCTGGGGACGACCCTCGACATCACGATGACGCCCTCGGCCGATTACCTCAGCAAGCTGTCCACCGTCATCGCCGGCGGTGACCTGCCGGACATGACGCTGATCTCGGCCAAACTCGCCCACCGCGCCGACGTGCTGACCCGGATGTGCGCCGACCTCAGCGAGTTCGTCTCGGGCTCCGCGGTCAAGGACTACCCGTTCCTGGCCAACATCCCCAAGGACGCCTGGCTGCCGACCGCGTACGGCGGCGGCATCTACGGCGTGCCGATCCCGCGCGGCGTCGCCGGGACCATCTTCTTCTCGCGGGACGACCTCATCCGAGCCCGAGGACTGAACAGCGCCCCGGCCAGCTACGCCGAGTTCGTGACGCTGGCCGAGGGCCTGACCGACGCCAAGTCGAACAAGTGGGCCTTCGGCGGCGTCAAGCGCGTCATCGTCTTCGTCGGCACCATGCTGGGCGTGCCGAACACCTGGCGGGTGGACGGCGGGAAGTTCGTCTCCGAGTACGAGACCGAGCAGCGCAAGGAAGCGGTCGCCCGCACAGCCGAGCTGTACAAGAAGGGGTTGTTCCACCCGGACAGCCTCGGTGGGAAACTCCAGGTACGCGACCTGTTCGGCAACGGCACGATCGCGCTCCACGGCGACGGGTACGCCGCCTGGGACACCATGGCCGCCGCCTACAAAGTGGAGATCGGTGCGATGCCGGCGCCGAAGGCCGACGGGGGCGGCGTCGCCCAGCATCCGGCCGGAGCCGCGGCGTTCGCGATCACCGCGTTCAAGAAGGGCGACAAGGCCCGGATCAAGCAGCTGCTGAAGATCTGCGACTGGCTGGCCGCCCCGCTCGGGACGACGGAATACATGTTCCGCAAATTCGGCGTCGAGGGCACGCACTACACGATGCAGAACGGCAAGCCGGTCCTGACCGACAAGGGCAAGGTCGAGGTCAAGCTGCCGCTGGAGTACATCATCGACGCCCCGCCCGTCCTCGGGCCCGGCGACCGCGCACGGGTGGACGCCCAGCGGGCGTACCAGGAGAAGGTCGTCCCGACTCTCCTGCGCAGCCCGGCCGAGGGCCTCTACTCGGCGACGGCGGTTGACAAGGCCGGTGAGATGAGCAAGATCATCGACGCGGCCGAGCTCGACATCGTCTCGGGCCGCAAGCCCGCCGCGTACTGGGACGAGGCGGTGGCGGCGTGGAAGAAGGCCGGTGGCGACGCCGCGCGCGCCGAATTCGAAAAAGCACAAACCACCAAGTAGAGCGAGTAGGTGAGGACGACGATGATGCGACGGCTGCGGCGGGACTGGTTCCTGCTGATGCTGGGCCTGCCCGGCATCCTGCTGGTGGTGCTGTTCCACTACGTGCCGCTGGCCGGGAACGTCATCGCGTTCAAGGACTACCGGTCCTACTTGACGATCTGGGAGGCGCCCTGGGTCGGCTTCGCCAACTTCCGCGTCATCTACGAAGGCGACCCGGCGTTCCTCAACGCCCTGACCAACACCCTGATCATCTCGCTGATCCAGGTGGTGGTGGTCTTCCCGATTCCGATCGCGCTGGCGCTGCTGCTCAACAGCCTGCTCTCGGAGAAGATCAAACGGGTCGTGCAGTCGGTGCTCTACCTGCCGCACTTCATGTCCTGGGTGATCGTGGTGGCGCTGTTCCAGCAGATGCTGGGCAATGCCGGGCTCTACAACACCTGGGCCCGCGTCCACGACCTGCCGATGCTGCACCTCATCGGCAACGCCGACCTGTTCCTGCCGCTGATCACCAGCCAGGCGATCTGGAAGGACGTCGGCTGGGGCACGATCATCTTCCTCGCCGCGATCTCCCGCGTCGACACTGAACTGTTCGAGGCGGTCGCCGTCGACGGCGGCGGCCGCCTGCGGCAGCTGTGGCACGTGACCCTCCCGGCGATCCGATCGGTCGTCGTGTTGCTGCTGATCCTGCGCCTCGGCGACGTCCTCTCGGTCGGCTTCGAGCAGATCTACCTGCAACAGGCGGCAGTCGGCCAAGACGTCTCCGAGGTTCTCGACACCTACGTCTACAACCGCGGCATCCTCGACGGCAACTTCGGCATGGCCGCCGCGGTCGGCCTGGTCAAGGGCGTCGTCGGGCTGGCACTCGTGCTCATCGCCAACAAGATCGCGCACCTGTTCGGGGAGAGAGGAATCTACTCAAAATGGTGACTCTGGCTTCCCGATCGAGGACGGTCCGGCGTACCGCCCGCACGCCCAAACTGGTCAACGGCGCGCCCGCGCCCAACC
This sequence comes from Hamadaea sp. NPDC051192, assembly GCF_040682475.1. Lineage (NCBI taxonomy): Bacteria > Bacillati > Actinomycetota > Actinomycetes > Micromonosporales > Micromonosporaceae > Hamadaea > Hamadaea sp. NPDC051192. The sequence goes on along the minus strand of NZ_JBFBAZ010000037.1, from coordinate 33,168 downwards.
CGGTCGTCCGGGCGCTCAAGGGGGTCGTGCTGCTGATCTGCTGCGCCGCCGTGGCGATCCCGTTCATCGGGGTCATCTCCACGTCGCTGGCCGACCAGGAGCAGATCACCAAGGCCGGGGGTTATGTGCTGTGGCCCTCGCATCCGTCCCTCGACGCGTACGCGGCGATCTTCCGAGGCGGCGCGGTCACCCGGGCCACCCTCGTCTCCATCGGGATCACGCTGGTGGGATCGCTGTTGTCGATGGCGGTCGTCGCGCTGCTGGCCTACTCCCTGTCCAGGCCGGGCAGTTTCGGTCACCGGCCGCTGCTCATGCTGGTGCTGATCACGATGCTGTTCAACGCCGGCATGATCCCGAACTATCTGCTCATTAAACAGCTCGGGCTGATCGACTCCTGGTGGGCGCTGATCCTGCCGCCCGTGGTCTCCGCCTTCCAGGTCATCATCGTGCGCGCCTTCTTCATGGAGGTGCCACGCGAGATCATCGACGCCGCGCGCATCGACGGCGCCAGTGAGCTGCAGATCCTCACCCGGATCATGCTGCCCCTCTCCAAGGCAGTGCTGGCCGTCGTCGGCCTGTTCCAGGCGGTGGCGTACTGGAGCGCCTTCTTCAACGCGCTGCTGTACATCAACGACCCGGACAAGTGGCCGCTGAGTCTGGTGCTGCGCACCTATGTCGTCGACAACACGGCCATCGGGACCGACCTGCCTGGCGAGGTCGTCCCGCCGCAGCAGTCCCTGCAGATGGCGATTCTGGTCGTCTCACTCGTCCCTATCTGCCTGGTTTACCCGTTCCTGCAGAAGCATTTCGCCAAGGGCGTGGTCGTCGGAGCCGTCAAGGGCTGACCCCGCTCACCCCTAACCACCGCAGCCGCACCGGCCGGGACACCCGTCCCGCCGCGATGCCGCCTGCGCATTCGAGGAGGCACGAAGATGCACGACACCTCGCCAAGTTCTCCAGCCGTCCCGTCGCCGGCTGATGACGCGTTCGCTGCCGCGGAGGCCGCAGTGAACCGCCGCACCGGCCGCCGGCAAGCCCTGGCAGCGCTCGGCCTGGCCGGCGCCGCACTGGCCGGCAGCCAGGCGATCCCGGGCAGCGCGTCGGCCGCCACACTGGGATCCGCCTCGGCCCCGAAGAAACGGCTGGCCGCCGGAGACGGCTACCTCAGCGTCGAGGACCTGCGCGCCACCGCTGGAGCAGCCGACGGCGAACAGGCCCACGTGGTGGGGTACCACGCCGACCGGCCCGGCGTCGGCGGCGGAGTCTTCTACTGGGACGCCGACGCGACCGAGGCCGACGACGGCGGCACCGTCATCGCCGTGACCGGGACTGCCACCGGACGCTGGAAACGCCCCGTCGAAGCCCGCATCGACCTCGCCTGGTTCGGCTGGACCGGCGTCGGCGACGTCGACGACTCGCCGAAAGTACGCGCGGCCGTCGCCGCCCTGCCCACCGGCGGCATCATCGAGACCGGCCCCGGCAAGGTACGCCTGGAGTCCACGATCGAGATCACCTCGATCCCGATCCTGTTCCAAGGCGCGGGGGCGACCGACGTCGACGATTACGCGACGCAGTACATCGTGGCGACCGGGAACGCCGACGGCTTCCGGCTCAAGAACGTCCACGGTGGTGGGATGCGCGACCTCGTCGTCCGCGGCTCCGGCCTGACCGGCGGCAGCCTGGTGGCGACCGAGGCAGCCGGCAGCGACCGCAACTACATGGTGTCGTTCATCAACGTCCGCTTCAAGGACGGCTACAACGGCATGACACTGCGCGCGTGCAACACCATCCGGTTCCGCAACTGCGTCTGGAACGGCTTCAACGGGCAGTACGTCATCCTGCTCAACGGCGTCGGCGACACCTCCCGGGCCGACCCGATCGAGTTCGTCCAATGCGGCATCGCGGCCGGTCCCGCCAACACCGGCGTCGACAACCTCGTGATCGACGGGCTCGGCGGATCGATCAAGTTCTTCGCCGTCGCGGTCCTGTTCGGGAGGCACGGCATCTGGCTCAAGAACAGCACCGGCGGCTCGTACCCGAAGTTCCTCTACTTCGAAGGGGGCGGCTTCGAGAACGGCCACGGCTACCCGGTGCTCCTCGAAGCCGGCGCACAAGCCCAATTCGCCAACGTCTACATCTCCGCCGACAACGAGCTCAGCAACGTGCGGATCACCGACGGCTTCACCGGCACCGCCACCTTCACCGGCTGCATCATCCGCGGCTGCGGGCACAACGGGCTCGACATCGCATCCACCCGAGTCACCGTGACCGGCTGTGTCATCGGCAACAACGGGCGTACGGCACACCCGGCGTTCGCCCGCACCATCACCGGAGCAGCCGCCGGCAGCGGCGGGAGAGTCCGGCTCACCACCGGCGCCGAGCACGGCTGGGAGACCGGTGACCGGATCTCGGTCCTGGACCTCACCGGCACGACCGAGGCCAACGGCAAGTGGACCGTCGACGTCGTCAGTACCACGGCGTTCGAGATGCCCGTCCAGTTCGCCCACTCGTACACCGGCGGTGGCAGCGCATACCGGCATGGGACCGGCGTCAACATCCGGTCGGCGGCTAGCCGCGTCGTCGTGGTGGGCAACGCTATCGGCGGGCTGGCCGACGGGATCAACCGGCAGGACTACGGGATCGTCAGCGCCGCACCGGACGTGCTGGTCGCCGACAACGACCTCAACGGCAACCTGGTCGGCCCGTACGCGATCACCGGATCGATCACCGGGCAGACGAGGTTCAGTGGGAACAAGGGGGTCGAGCAGATCGACGGCCGCCTCGTGGCTCGCGTCACCGGAGCAGTCGCCGATGGGCTCTACGACTTCGGCAACCTGCTCTACCTGGACGGCCAGCGGATCCGGGTCGTCAAGGTGTCCCGCAAACTGGGCGTCGGAACCTGCGACGTACGCCTCGACGCCGACAGTGAAAGCGCGGGTGGAGACGCGATCGGCGCCACGACGACCTCGCAGACGATGACGCTGACCTCACCGTTCACCGTGGACGGCAGTGGTACGCCGCCGCGCCTGCGACTGCGGGTTCTCAACGCGACCTCGGCGAGCGACCTGGAGGTGCAGTTCGCTTACCAGATCCTCGGATGACTCGTCCGCCAGTCGCGTGGTAGCGCCGCGCGGCGGATCACCTGTTCACCTCAGTACGTTGGCCGAAGTCTTGTCCGTACCTCGGCCGATTCGATGTAAGACGATATAGGAAGACCTCGTCGGGGTTGATCGAGTTTCCACACAACGATCACCACGACGAGGTCTTTGCCAGTATCCGCCCGCGCATGTACCCCAACCTGTCCGATCGGTCACTAGCGCGCCGCTCAAGACCTCCACCATCGCCCCGCCACCACCGCGAGCTCAGCTACCTCACGGTGGGTCATGACCTCCCAGCAGCGTCGGCGCCGGCCAGGTCACGGCGTTCGCCGAGATCCGAGCCACCGTGCACGACGAGCGCGCATTCGCCACCACGCTCAAAGAACTGCAAGGCTGCCGGCTACCCGCATGATTCGACGCTGTGCGTGACACTGGCCCGTCGCACCTGCGCCAGTTCGCTGATGGACTGCTCTACGACATCGACGCTGTTGCAGCCGGACTATCCAACCCCAGGAGTTCCGGGCAGGTCTAGGGCGATAACACCCGCGTCAAGCTGATCAAACGCATGGGCTTCGGCCGCGCCAACGTTCGACCTCCCCCGCAAACGCATGCTGCAGCGTGACGCCACAAGATCAGCGCCAGAGCCCGTTCAGTCGTATTCGGCGGTGCACCTTGACCCGTGCGCCGACACCAACTCGTCGGGCGCAGCCAAGAGGCGGTTGTGGCGACTGCGAAGGCCGCGGCCGTATGGCTCGAACCCGGCACGAGGAGACCCGACGAGCGAGCGAAGGGCCAGCTTATGCGCCAGATCGGACGGTCCCTAAAGCGGGCGGGAGTACGCCTTGGCGGGTGGTCCATCCGAATGCGTGGGCCGATCGGTTGTTGGTATGGCCAACATATGCTAAGTTGGTCCTACCAACATTGGTTCTGTTTAGGAGACTTGCTCATGAACGAACCCACCGCCAGCGGTCCCGCACGGATACTGGTCATCGGTAGAAGCCCAAACGTGATCCTTGACGCTGCCGACATCCTGCGCAGCAAGGGCTACCACGCAGATGCAACAAACCAGTTCGACGAGGTGCTGACCGAGTATGAGACTACGAACATCGATGTCGTCGTCTTCGGTGGCATGGTGCCGGCTAACACCAAGGAGTACCTCAGAGAGGAGATCTCCAAGGTCAACGGCCACGTCATCTTCGTACAGGGACTCGCCGGAATCGCAGGTCTCATCGCTGCCCAGGTTGAGAGCGTCACGTGGACTGGCGGAGACGACAACGGGGTGGCATACGACCCGACAAAGAGGACGTTGCGGCTCACCTTGCGGGAACCGGCCCAGGTGGTCGTCGAGGTGTGGTGGGCCGTCTCGTTCACGCCGCCCGAGCCAAAGAGCACCTCGATGCGTGTGATCGACTCCCACTTCCATTCAGGGGAGTACTTTATTCCGCTCCCCGTCGAGGTTCCGCCTGTGGCGTCCTTCGTCGCCGTGTCCGTCGGGCCAGCCGTCCGCTTGTTCACGGTCGGCGCGATGCCGGAGGCGGTTTTGCGCATGGTTCCATCCGGCGACCCGAACCAGCCCCCCTCGCTGCCTGCTGTGCCTGCGGTGGCGACCCACAGCAGTGACTGACAAGCCGAGCACCTCAGCCGTACGGACTATGCGCGCGCAGGGACTGCTCAATCAGTTGGTGCGTACCCTGCTGTGCGCACCCGATGGCAAACGTCCAGACTTCGACCGCTGAGCCCGACGCCGTCAAGGAATACGTGCACAGGGCGGCCGCGAAGCCGGCATTCGTCCACTTCGGCAGGATCCACGTAGATCAAGACCGAACGCCAACCAATGCGACCTGCAATTGGCCTGGGTTGAAAGTGCGCAGGTCGTCAAGCTCACGCCTCGATGACCCGAGGCTTCCCCTCGCGCCGTCGGCGTCTACTCGAGTGGCGTCGTGCCCTGCCACCGACCCCGCGCTACATATAGCAGACCAATGGGAAACCCGTCGTCTGCTCAAACGCATGGCATCGGGCGAGAGAGCCGCCTCTTAGCCCTTGCCATTCAGCAGGCCGTTGATTGCGTCGTCCGTCGGCTGTTTTCGTTGCGGCGTCACTGCTTCTGGGATGAGGCACGAAGGGTCCGGCGACTTGCTCGTGCCGACCGTTCCGCGGGGGCTTTGATCAATAGCACAAGCCATATGAAGGAGTTGTTGTGTTTTACCAACAAGGGTCCGCCGGTGCTCGGCGGCAACACGGCCTGCGCATTCGACTATGGACGGCCTTGCTGTTCGGCCTAGCCGTCCTCCTCGCTTTCGGGGTTCCTGTGGGTGTGGCGGCGGCGTCCTCGCGACCGGCGGCAAACGTTCCTGCCGGACTTGCCCAGGCATCCATCTCTCAGGGCAATCCATCTGCTCGCCTTGGGGAAAGATATCTCGGCCGGTGGAACTATGATCAGCCGGATCCGGCCACGGGAAACAATGTCGCCGTGCTGGCGTGCCGGGACGGTGGAACCTCCTGCAGCCAGAATCCGCAGCTGCCGCTCCCGCTGAGCATTCCCCAGGTCGGGTGGATCGATTTCTCTCCGGGGCCGAACGGCAGCCTTTACGGGCACACCGACCAAGGGTGCACCTGGAACTTCGCCGTGAAGCCCGGCGGTCTGGAGCTGTCGTCCACGAACCAGTTGTGTTTCAACTCGACCATCGGGCAGTACTACAGCATCAAACAATGGTCGGTGCAGGTGGCCGGCGATGTCGAATACGAGCAGATCATCTCGCAGAGCATCCAACCCAATGGCGACGTGCTCTACACCACGATGAACTTCGGCACCAGGGGCCGGCCCTCCCGGCACAAAGTCGCCGGCGACGGAGACAAGTCCGCAGCGAATAAGTTCGTCGGCTCGTTCACCTATGATCCATACAGCTTCCAGAATCTGGACAACATCACGGTGACCGACAAGGGCAGCGCCGCTCCTGAAGTGGGGGTGGTCCACATCGACCGCATCGACGGCAACAAGATTGTTGCCCACACCCCTGATGGTTGCAATTGGGCTCTTGGCGTGCAAGGTAACACCGCTGAACTACTCGACCCAGCCACACAAAGCTGCCAGGTTGGCTCGAACACGGTATCGCTCCGCTACTGGGCAATAGTGACCGACGATGGTAAGCGCCTCAGTGCCTTCAGGTCTGGATACACCTTCGAAAACGGTCTGACAAACAATTACACCTTCATCAGTTCGCTCACCGGAGAATGACCGGAGCGGATGGTGACTCATCACACGCCGAGGTAGGCAGCTCCCAGTCATCCGTGTCAATCAATTCAGGAGGTCACACGTGAGCTTCTATCGTTTCGGACTCGCGAGACGGCGCCGGTGGCGATCGCCGCGCGCCGTGGTCGGGTCGTCGGTCGCCGTCCTTGCCGCTGTCGCGTCACTCGCCCTGGCGACGTCAACCGCCGGTGCGGAGGCCCGGCGGGAGGACACTCATTGGACCGCGGCGTGGACGGCCTCGATGATTGCCGCTTCACCACCGCTTTTCGGGCAAGGACCGGACAACTGGTCTCTCGACGGGTTTACCGACCAGTCTGTCCGGCAGGTCGTCAGGGTTACCCGCGGCGGGTCGACCCTGCGGGTCAGGCTATCCAACGCGTATGGCTCCGCACCCCTGGCTGTCGCCGGCGCGTCCGTCGGCGTCGCACGCGACGGCGCGTCGGTGAAGCCGGGAACGATGCATACCGTGACGTTTGACCGATCGCCGTCGACGGTGATACCGGCTGGACGAGAGGCAGCCTCGGATGTGGTACCGATGCACGTTTCGCCGCTACAGCGACTCACCATCACTTTGTACTTCGCCCAGCCGACCGGGCCGGCGACATTCCACATGCATTCCTTTGCAACGTCCTACCGGGCTCCAGGCGACCACCAACTCGACCAGAGCGCCGCGGCGTTCGGGGAAACCACGACCTCCTGGTACTACCTGACCGGCGTCGACGTGAACGGATCAGATGAACACGGCAGCGGCGCGGTCATAGCGTTCGGCGACTCGATCACCGACGGAGCAATCTCAACGGTGGATGCGAACCACCGGTACCCGGACCTCCTCGCCGAGCGACTGGTCGCCGCTGGGCGCCCGGTGAGCGTTCTCAACGCGGGCATCGCGAGCAACCAGGTCCTCGGTACCTTCCCCGGGGGCGGCGCGAGCGCGCTCGACCGGTTCCACCATGACGCGCTCGACCAGCCTGGAGTCCGATCCATAATCATTCTGGAGGGCATCAACGACATTGCCATCGGCACGTTGACCACCGGCGAGCCGGTAACCGCCGCCCAGCTCATCGCCGGGTACAAGACTCTGATCCAGAGGGCGCACCAGCGTGGTATCCACATCATCGGCGCGACGATCACACCGACCAAGGCAGCCATGGAAACCCCCTTCTACACCGAGTCCGGTGAGGCGGTACGCGAAGCGGTAAACGACTGGATCCGTACCAGTGGCGCCTACGACGCCGTCGTCGACCTCGACCGGGCTATCGCCGATCCCGCCGACCCGCGACGGATGCGGCCCGAGTACAACAGCGGCGACGGCGCACATCCCAACGACGCGGGCATGCGCGCGATCGCCGATGCGATCGACCTCAACATCCTCTAGCGCTCATGCCGACCTCCTGCGGGGCCGTACGGTTTTCGGTCGACACCACACGGTGAGCTGGGGAGCCCTCCCATCGGTCAGGTAGATGGGAGGGCGCCAGCCGCACAAGCGCACCGGTCCGCGCGGGGCGCCGAGATGACCCGTCAGCGTTGTGCGTTGACAATTCGCGACATGAGGGTGATGAACTGGCGCCGCTGGGAGGCCGTCAGTGGCGCGAGGAACTCGTCCTGGATGCCGTCGATGGTTTTGTCGAGATCGAGCAGCTGTTCGACGCCTTCCGCTGTGATCGTGACGATGTTTCGGCGCTTGTGCTGGGGATCGACTGAGCGCTCGACCAGGTTACGCGACTCGAGATCGGTCAACGCGGCGGTCACATCGCTACGATCGATACCGGTATTCCGGCCGAGCTCGGCCTGACTTGCGGGCCCCCACTCCTCCAGTGCGGCGAGGAGTCGGTAATGGTAGCCGCGCAGTCCGCTGCCATGGGCTTCGAACCCGACGCTGAGCAGTCCGGCGGAGCGTGTGTACGCCCGACTGACCAACCAGGTGGCGCGTCCTTCGAGTCGAGCCGGAGTGCGGCCGACGTCATGGCGAGGCATGGGCACGTGTCAAGGATAACAGTTGTGGGCCGCGCCAACTCTCGCTCTGTTGGTGCTACCAATATTAGTGCGGTCCGCGCATCGGGTTGGCGACCCGTGGCGACGCCCTGGCAGACAAGTGGGATGACCGCTACGGCGCGGTGATTCGGTTGTGGGACGACAACCCAACCCCGACGAAATCGACATTAGGTCACGGCCGGGGACGAGGTGTGTGGGCCAGGCCGGTCTGGTAGGCGAGCACGACGAGTTGCGCGCGGTCGCGTGCGCCGAGCTTGGTCATGGCGTGGTTGGCATGCGTCTTGACCGTGAGCGGGCTGAGCGTGAGCTGGCGGGCGATGTCCGAGTTGGACATCCCGTCGGCGACCAGGGCTACCACCTCACGTTCGCGGTCGGTGAGAGTGGCAAGCAGCGGCGAGGGGGGGACCGGCTCGCTGTCGTGCAGCGTGAGGTACCTGGCGATGAGGCCCCGGGTGGCGGACGGCGAAAGCAGTGCGTCGCCGCGGGCGACCGTGCGGATCGCGTCGATGAGGGCGTCCGGGCGTGCGCCCTTGCCGAGGAACCCGCTGGCCCCCGACCGTAGCGCCTCGAAGACGTATTCGTCGATCTCGAACGTCGTCAGGATGAGCACCCGAACCCTTGCGAGGCCGTCGTCAGCGGCGATCCGCCGGGTAGCAGCCAGCCCGTCAAGGTCCGGCATCCGGATGTCCATCAAGACGACGTCGGCACGTGCCTCGCGGGCAACCCGGACGGCTTCGTGGCCGGTGGCCGCCTCGCCTACGACCGTCAGCCCCGGCGCACGGTCGATCACCAGCCGCAGGCCTGCGCGGATGAGTTCCTGGTCGTCGGCGAGGACTACTCGGGTCAGGGCTGTGGTCGCGGACGCTGGCGGGGCCGCCGCGGTCCCGGTCATGAACCTTCGATCCCGCCCGCTCGCAGCGGAAGCTCGGCGACGACGCGGTAGCCTCCCTCGGGCCTCGGCCCTGCCGACAGCCGTCCGCCCAGGGCAGCTACCCGCTCTCTCATGCCCACGATGCCGTGCCCTTCGGGCCTATGGGTGACCGCTTCTCCCGCGTCCTCGACCGTGAGCCTGAGCGCCCCGGGCGCGTACCCGAGCCGCACCACCGCAGTATCGCAGTCCGCATGCTTGCGGGTGTTGGTCAGCGACTCCTGTATGACCCGGTAGGCGGTCAGCTCCACCGCCTTGGGCAACGGCCTCGTCTGGCCGGTCACCTCGCGAGTGACCCGCAGGCCTGCGCCGGCGAATGAGTAGATGAGCTCCTCGAGCTGGTCAAGTCCCGGCGCCGGCTCCGCCGGCTGCGCCGACTCCGTGCCGGGCTCGCGCAGCAGCCCGACGGTCAGCCGCAGGTCCTCGAGGGCTTCCTCGCTGGCCCGCTGGATGTGCGCGACGGACTCTCTGGCCTGCGATCGGTCCTCGTCGTCGAGCAGGTAGGCCAGCGCACCGGCCTGCACGTTGATCAGGGCGACATGGTGCCCGATGGCGTCGTGCAGTTCCCGGGCGATTCGCAGCCGTTCGGCGGCAACGCGGCGGTTCGCCTCGTGCTCTCTATCCTGCTCGGCCCGCCTGGCGCGCTCGTCGGCTTCGGCGACGTAGGCATGGTGGCTACGGGCGGCGAAGCCGGTGGTCACCGCTAGGGCCGCCCACAGCAGCACGACGAAGCCCGTGATGCCGGGATGGGTGATCAGCGAGGCGGTGAGCAGCGTCGCCTTCACAGCGACGCCGACGGCGAGCGTCCGACCCTGACCGGAACCCAGCGCAATCGAGTACAACGCGTAGAAGACCGCCGGCAACGTCAGCGGGTAGGCCAAACCGTCCGCCATCAGCACCACCGACCCGATGACGGCGACCGCCACGGTGCCGACCGGGAACCGCCGGCGCGCCGCCAAGACCGCGTAGACCACGACGGCCACCGCCCAGCTCAGCGGCTGGTGAGAACTCAGCGCATGCCGGACGTCGGCGGGGATCGTCACCACCGCGAACAGCACCATCGCGGTGAAGGCCGACATCAGCAGCAACTGCTGCCTGGCCATCAGCCTGCTCCAAGCACTCGCCCACATGCCAGGACTGTAAGCACCCGCCCTCGCCATCGGCCACTGAACTACTGCGAACGCAGTAGGCGAGGCCGGAAGCCGCACCGGATGGCGCGGTAACGCCTTGCGTAATCGGTGCGGCAAGCCGACGACTGGAGCGGCGAAGACCCAGACGATGAGGAGCCGAACCGAAAGGAATGCAGGATCATGTCAGTCATTGCACAACCACAACCACAACCACAAGCAATCCCGAGATCTGCGACGAAGCGCCGACGGCGCCTCATCGTTGCCTCAGCGGTCCTCATCGCCATCGTCGGGCTGCTCCTGGGAAACGCCTTGATGGTGGACAGGCAGGACGCCGACGCCACCGGGAACTCGACCCTGCCCGTTGACGGCGGGAGCATCTACATGAGCCAGGATGGCCCCCACGACGCCCCGGCCCTCGTACTGATCCACGGGACTGGCAGTTCACTGCGCTCGTGGGATCCCGTGGTGCCGATGTTGGCCACGTCCTACCGCGTCATCCGGATCGACCTGCTCGGGCACGGCCGGTCCGCCAAACCGGCCGACGACCTCTACGCGATGGAACAGCAAGGACACCGGGTCGGCCAAGTACTGGACCAGCTCGGCGTCAAGCACGCCATCGTCGTCGGTCATTCCACTGGCGGCTACGTCGCCACCGCCCTCGCCGTGCAACGAGGCGACCTAGTGACCGCGATAGCACTTATCGACACCGGACCCAGCTTGGACGCATTCGTCTCCTCCGGGGCCGTCGGCGATCTCGTCTTCACTCCCGTGCTGGGGCAACTACTGTGGCGACTTCGGACCGACGGGATCGTTCGCCGGAGTATGAGCTCCGCGTTCGCACCGGGTTTCAAGAACATCCCGCAAGGGCTTGTCGACGACACGCGCAGCATGACCTACCACGCGCTCACCGCGACATCCCACGCTTCCGATGACTATCTGCTACAACATCCGCTCCCGGATCGGCTCACGGAACTCGGCAAACCACTGCTGGTGATCTTCGGCGAGCAGGACCAGAGGTTTCCATCCTCATCCGCCGACCAATACCGAGCCGTCGCGGGCGCGAGAGTCGAGTTGGTGCCGGGTGCTGGACACACACCCATGATCGAGGATCCGCCGCGGACCGCCGCACTTCTGCTCAGCTTCGCCAGTTCCGTGCTCAAAGCCCAGTAGTGACGTGGCGCAATGCATCTGACGCCCATCGAGTACGGGATGCGGCGCACACGTCGACGCCGAGGTCAGTGGAGCCTAGGCGGCCCACGTGATCCGCTGACCGCGCTGGAGGAGTCGGGTCTGAAGGCTGTGGATGTCGATGTCCTGGACGTCGATCCGCCGCTCGATGGACTGTATCGCCGCGACCGCTGCGGATTCGGCGAGTACGCAGAACACCGGTTCCATGCGGGTGGCGGCGTAGCCGATGTGTGTGGCGGACAGGCACACCGGGACCAGAAGGTTGCCGCACTCGGACTGTTTCGGGGTGAGAGCCCGGTAGGGAATGGGGTACGGCTTGCCGGTGCCGAGGTGGCCGCCGATGAACATGTCTCCTTCGGTCGCGACGCCGACGTGCCCGGCTTCCGGGTCGCAATAGGCGATCCGCCGGACCGGATAGACGTCCACTCCGAACAGTGCGAGGCCGATGCTGTCGGCGGGGGCTGTGCGATTCAGCACGTCGTCATGCGTGACGGTGTATCGCCCGTCGAGCCGTCGCGACACGCGCACGTACAACTGGGATGGCCAGCCTTCGGTCTCGGGGAACATCGCCGCGTCCAGCCCGTACGCCGCTGTCTCGGCGCGGAACTGCGCAGGCACCACCGGATCCGTCGACAGGAAGTGGTGTAGTCCGCGGAGGTAGTCGATGTGATGGCGCCACACATGCGACCGCTCGTCCCAGCCTCCGTCCTGGTACGCCCGGCTCACCCCGAGCGGAGCGTTGCTGATCAGCGACGAACGCTGATAGTTGTATTCACCTGAGTTGAGCCAGCCCGGGAAGATGGCCCGTAGCGCCTCAAGATCTCCTCGCTGGTGGGCGACGTATCGCCGGACCAACTCGAAGTCGGCCGCGTTGTAGTCGTCGGGTGGAGTGATCTCGGCCCGGCGCGCTGGGTCAGCCGTCACGTACAGCCGATAGTTGTAGGCCTGGGTGTAGTCGTCGCCAGACCCGATGGGCCGGCCGTGATCGGCCTCGACGTGGGGAAGCAGTCCACTCGTGCTGTCGCCCGGCACGACGTGGGGGTCGATGGGCGTCCAGTTCGTGACGGGGCGTACGCCGGCGACCTGTTCGCCGAAGGCGTCCTGCGACTCTCGTCCGGTGCGGTAGGAGACGCCGGACGAAGCCATCAGGTCGCCCTCATAGGACGCGTCGATGAAGACCTTGGCCTCGACGACGGCGTCGAGAACGGACTCGGAAGCGGGCAACGGAACGCCCCGCCGGTCCGGTTGCGAGGTTTCGAGTTGGAGGGCGACGATCCGGTTGCCTTCGCGCCGGACCGAACGGACGCGTCGTTCGAAGATCACCCGGATACGGCTGCCGTCGATCCACTCGTGGAGCCGACGGGTGATGTCCCGCGGATCGTCGCCGAGTTCGAGAATCACGTCCCTGGTCAGACCGCCCACCGCCGCCGGGACCGGGCAGTCCTGCCGGGGCTTGATGCCCGAGGTGAGCATGCCGCCGAGCCAGCGGCTGGGCTCGATGAGGATGACGGAGGCGCCTTCCTGGTACGCCGTCATCGCGGCGACGCAGCCGGCGGGCGTACCTCCGTAGACGCAAACGTCGGCCGTGATCGGTGAAGTCACTGCGGTGGTCATGGCATGCACTCTTGCGCAGCCCGACTTCGGCTGAACATACCAAGTCTGATCACGGCCATGTACTTTCTTGCCATGGTCAGGTTGGACGGTTACCTGCTCGCAGGGCCACGGGAGCAGTTCGGGCGAGCCGTCGACAGCTACGAAGGCTGGTGTCTGCTGCTGCCCCGCACGGGGTCGTTCGCGTACGAGGTGGTCAAGGGCGCACAGGCGGTCGCGGAGGGAGTCGCGCAGAGCTACGACATCGTCGTCTGCCCGCCCGGGGGATCGCTGCGGCGTCGGATGCTGAGCCCGACGTCCTTCTTCCACGCGCGCTTCCGCACGGAGCTGGAGCCGCCCATCGGGCGTACCCACGTGCAGGATTTCGACCGGCTCCGGGCCGACCTCAGGATGCTCGAAGCGGCTCAGGCGCACGCCGACCTTGTCGCCGCGCACGTGGTCGCCGACCTGATCCTGATGACGCTCGGCAGGCGGGAGGCGGATGAGGACGACCTGGTGCGACAGGCGACCGCGTACATCCTGGACCACTTCGCCCGCCCGGACCTCTCGCTCACCCGGTTGGCGGCCGCACTCGGGATCAGCCCCGCTCAACTCTCTCGGCGCTTCCGAGCCGCACGCGGCGTGACGCCGGTCGCGTACGTGCGCGATGTCCGGCTGCGGAAGGCCCGGGAGATGCTGGCCGAGACCGACGACACCCTGCAGACCATCGCCGAGCGCTGCGGATATCGCAGCGCGTTCTACCTCAGCCGGGTGTTCAGCGACCGCACCGGCCAGTCCCCGTCGAGTTACCGGCACGACAGCCGGGTGTGAGCGGCGGCTGATGTCTCAGCCGCCGCTCAGCCTGTCAGATCAGGGGCAGATGAGTGGCGGATAGGGAACCCGCCGAACCTGGTACGCCGGTCGGCCACCAGCGTCCACCACGGAGCCGTCGACGGTCACCTTGCCCGCCGGCAACGACACCGCGTCGACCGCGAAGGTTTGCGAGACCTGGGTACCGGGTGACACGTTGCGGAACTCCTTTACGCCCCAGGGCGTGGTGATGCGGATTCCCGCCGCGGAGGCCTCCCGGTTCGTCGCCTCCACCCGGACCGCGCTGCCCGAGGGCAGGCAGACCGCGACGGCCCGCGTCGACAAGGCGACCTCGTCTCCGCCGGGCGGCATGAGCCGCAGGGCCCGGAACAGGCTCGGATTCTTCGACTCGGCGACGCCCTTGCCCCAGCTGCTCCAGCCACGGCGGCCGGAGCCGTCGTTCTCGTTGACGGCGACGGTGGCGGCCAGCACGCGGTCGGCGGGATCGACGCCCAGCGCTGCCCAGGTCACCGCCAGTTCATAGGTGGTGGTCTTCGTCGTCTCGTTGCGCTTGACCACGCTCGTGAGGCCGCCGGTGCCGCCGCTGACCGGTAGCCAGCGGGTGAGGTCCACCGGTCCGGCGTCGGTCAACGCCGTGCCGATCTCGCCCACCGGCTGAGCGCCCTCACCCGGCCAGCCCGGTGAGGATCCGAGCTGGAGGCCGTCGCCCTGCCAGATGGAGGCGTCCCGTGCCGGTTGCGCGTGGACGTCGTCGGTGATCCGCGCGGTGACGTAGAGGCGGTCGTCATCATGGGTGATCCACAAGGTTCCGCTCAGGTCGGACAGGCCGCCCCACCCGGCGATCGCCTGCTCGGCGGCGCCGAGGCTCTGCGCGGGCAGCTTCTCGACGTCGCGATCCACGACGCCGTCCACCGCGACCGACTGGTAGGGCACATCCACCGCCACCGAACCCGCCGACACGATCACGCCCGTCGCCGTATCGGTCGAGGGCCCCGAGACGGTCGCCGACCATGATCCAAAGGCGGTCAGCGGGACGTCCCGCACCACGGTCGCCCCACCGGCGACCTGCTCACCGGCCAGCACGGTGCCGGTCGCTGCACCGACGGTCCAGGTGACGTCGTCGAGGCGTACCTCCTGACTGCTGCGGTTGCGCACCTTGAGCCGGAGCACGTCGGCTCCCGTGGCGCTCAGCGCGTGCGTACCCGTCAGCTGCAAGGCGGGCAGGACCTGCCCGACGGCGGTCAGGACGCCGATGGCGTGACCGCCTTCCCCCACGACGGCGCTCCATGTGCGCTGACCGACCTGAGCCGGTGCGAGGTGCGCCGCCACGTCCTGAGTCATCCCGGCGGGCACGGTTGCCTGCGTGGCGAACCCGTCGGAGACCAGCGAGAGGTTCCGCGCCGACGTGCCGGTGTTGGCGATGTGCCAGCTGGCGTCGGGCGCGATCCCTCCGACCGCGCCGGTGACCGTCAGCGAGAACGCTGACGTGGTGGTGACCGGGCCGAGAACGCCCTGCAGATAGACCGGCTCGGGGCCGACCGAGACGTGCACGCGGCCGGTGGCGTCCGGTTCGACGACTGTCGTGCCGCCGTAGAGGTTGGTGACGCTGACCGGGCCGGTCGCCTGGACGCTCCAGGTCTGCGGCGTCAACGCCCACAGGGCCTGCATCCGCGTGTCGGCCGATTCGCCCGTACGCGGACCGAACTCGACGCCGTAACGGCCGGCGCCCAGCGACAGGACACTGCGTGCCGGGCGTTCGGCGGTCTGGCGGGTGAGCACGCCTTCGGCTGTGAAGGCGGGCTTCGGGGCGTACGCGCCACGGGCGTCGGTCTGGTTGCGGATCATCCCGAAGTTGTGCTCGGGATCGGCCGGGTTCGTGCCGTCGTCTTTGAAGTCGTAGACGGTGTAGCGGCCGATGCCGTCACCGAGGGCCAGCAGTTGAGCACGCGCGAGGTCGCGCGCCTGGACCGCGGGTGTGACGCCAGGCGCGTTCGCCGTTGTGTACCAGCCCTGCTCGGTGAACCAGATCGGCATGTCGGCGTGCCCGGCGGCCGCGAACTTCTGCCGCAGGATCGCCGCGTGCGCCTCGAACACCTCTGGCTCGGCGGTGAAGTTGTAGGGGTGCGTGGTGAAGGCGTCGATGTGGTCGAGGCCGCCCGCGGCGATGAACCCGTCGAGCCAGCCTTGCCAGTCGTTCATCGGTGCGAGCGCCGGCCCGGCGATCACCGCGTCCGGATGCGTCGCCTTCACCTGCGCGGTGGTCGCCGCCAGCAGCGCGACGTAGTTCTGTGGGGTGGCTCCGGCAGGGCCAGTGGCGTCGCGGATGTTCCACTCGTTCCAGACCTCGTACGCCGCGTGCGAGGTGCCGAAGTGGTCGGCCGAGGCTAGGGCGTACCCGGCGAAGCCGGCGCGTCCCTCGTCGGTCGCCGGTGCCTCGCCGGAGTGGTAGAGGGCGTTGCCGTAGTCGAGGATCTGCAGCGAGTCGACGTCGTTGGCTCGCAGTGCCGCCACGGCGCTGTCCACCCGGGCGGGGAAGGCGTAGACGGCCTTGGTGCGCTCGACCTCCGACCAGTACGCCTCGTCGCGGGCGAAGCCGAGTCCGGCCTCGCCGAGCAGCGGTGCGGATGCGGCCGGCCAGGTGCCGCCGTAGTGCGTCGATGCGCCGATACGCCGTTCGCGCAGCGTACTGGCGGGCAACACCGAGACGTCGGTGCCGCCGGTGACGGTGGTGCCGTCGGGCTGGACGGCGGCGATGGCGACGGAGTACCAGCCGGTCGGCAGCGTCCCGAGAGAGATGACACCGCCGAGTTGGGCGGGGGTGCCGGAGCCGGTGGCGACGACGGCCCCGTACGCGTCGCGCGCCGTCCAGCTCAGTGAGGTGGCGGCGGTGTCGACGCCGAAGGAGACGGTGTCGCCGGCGGTGAAGGCGTTGCCGAGCGTCGTCGGCCGGATCGCCAGGGCGGGCGGCGGAACCTGCACCACGACGTCGTCGACGTCCAAGGTCACCGTCGGCCCCGGCTTGACCCGGAATGCGTCGATGAGCAGCGAGATCTGGGTCAGCTGGCCGTGCCACACCCCGTCGTTTGCGCCGCCCCAGTGCCCGTACTGCGTGCCACCGGCGAAGGTGGTGACCGACAGCTTCTGCCAGCCGGTGCCGGGCGTGAGCGCGAGGGTCTGCTGGTGTGCCTGTCCGGTGCTGTCGACGAGACGGAGCACGAGGCCGGTGAGTTCGGCGCTGCGGACGGACAGCTCGAGCCGCTGCAGGTCGAGAGATGCGACCGCGCGCACCATCTCGACCGTGCCGGTCGCGACGGTCGCCTGGACGCGGGCCGAGGCGGTGCCGCCTGCCGGGGCGTCGGTGGTGGTGCCGACCGTGGCGGTCGCGCCGCCGGAGGTGACCGGGAACCAGGGACTGGTGCCGTTCTCGAAGTCGCCGATGACGACCGGGCCGGTGCCGGCCGCGGCGGGCTGGGGCAGCGCCGTCGTCGCGACGACGGCAGCCAGGCAGGTCAACAAAATCAGCGTCCGGGGCGGGCGCAATCTTCGGGCGAGGGAGGAAACGGGCATGAGCACTCCTCAATGAGCGTCGGATGATCGCGAGGCTGAGGATGGGACGGACGATTCATGCCTGCGAAACCGGTTTCGCATTGAGGCGATTTTGCGCGGCTGCCCCGGCTCTGTCAACGGCTTCGCGTCGGTATGCTTTCGGCATGGCCTCGGACCGCAGCATCCGGTTGAGCGACATCGCGGCGATCGCCGGGGTGTCGCTGTCCACCGCGTCGAAGGCCCTGAACGGGGGCGACCGGATCTCGGAGGAGACCCGGGCACGCGTACGCGAGATCGCCGAACGGCTCGACTTTCAGCCCAACGCCCTGGCTCGGTCGTTCGCGCTCGGGCGCAGCCGCACGATCGGCGTGCTGACCTACCGGGCGGCCAGCACCTTCGCCGGCCCGGTCCTCATCGGGGCCGTCCTGCAGCTGGGTGAGCTTCAGCAGGCCTCGCTCGTGTTCGACGAAGACCTGCTCGTGCCGCGCGAGATCACCGACAGCATCCGGGCGCTGCAGGCCCGCCGCATCGACGGTCTGCTCGTGGTCGGCGACGGCCACGAGCGGGTGTCGCCGTCGGTGACACACCATTTCGGGGTGCCCGTCACCTATGCGTTCGCCGCTTCGGACCATCCAGAGGACGTCGTCTACCTGCCCGACAACGAAGGCGCCGGACGGCTGGCGACCCGGCATCTCATCGAGCGGGGCCGCACTCGCATCGCCCACATCACGGGCACGCCGGGCAGCATCGCCGTCCGGCTGCGGGAGCGGGGGATGCGGGAGGAGCTGAAGGCGGCTGGGCTGAAGCAGGCCGGGCCGACCCGCTTCGGGACGTGGGCCGCCGACACCGGCGCCGACGCGATGTCGGAGCTGCTCGACTCTGGCGCGCAGGTCGATGCCGTGTTCTGCGGCAACGACCACATCGGGCTGGGTGTGCTCGGCGCCTGCCAGGCCCGAGGGCTGCGGGTGCCTGACGACGTCGCCGTGGTCGGCGTCGACAACTGGGAGGGCGTCGTCCTCGACCAGAGCACCCGCCGGCTTACCACCGTCGACCTGGAACTGCAGCGGCTCGGTCGGCTCGCAGCGGCCGACGTGCTCGCGCCCGACCGTACCCCGGGGGAGCATCTCGTGCCGCCGGAACTGGTACTCGGTCCTTCTTCCTGAGTCGCCGCCGAATCTTGTAAGAGTTCTCGTCAATTGACCGTCCTAGCAGGACGGTCAATTTCTTGTGCGCCTGCCGTAACCGGGTGTTGACATTGGCGGCGGGCGTGTGCTTCTCTGCTGCGAAAGCAGTTTCGCAAATCCGATCTCGAACGTGAGGTTCACGCGCGTGCCGCAGCTCATCCGACCCGCCCGGGTGTTGGTCACCGGAGCCGACGGGACACTCGGCCGGCCTACGGTCGAGGCGCTCACCGATCGCGGCATCGCGGTCACCGGGCTGTCTCGCACCTGGTCCGCGCCCACCCGCGCGGACCGGGTCGTCACCGGCGACGCCGCCGATGAAGACCTGGTACGCGAGGCGCTGACGGACGTCGACGCGGTCGTGCATCTGGCCGCGACCGCCCATCCGAGCCTCGACACGCCCCGGGCGGTGTTCGTCGGCAACACGTCGGCCACCTTCACCGTCCTCGCGTCAGCCGGTGAGGCGGGCGTACGCCGGGCGGTCATCGCCAGCTCGATCAACGCGTTCGGCGTACCGATGAACCGGCACGACGTCCGGCCGGCGTACTACCCGCTGGACGAGGCCTCCCCGGTGGCGCACGACGACGCGTACTCCCTGTCGAAGTGGGTGGACGAACACATCGGCGCGTACGCCGCCAGCCGCTGGGACATGGCCGTCGTCGCGCTGCGCTTTCCACTGGTACGCGAGCTGGACACGCTACGTAATACGGTGCCGCGGATGCTCGCTGCACCCGGCGAACCGGCCCGGCTCGCCCGCGAGGGTTGGGCGTACCTGGCGATGGCCGACGCCGTGGACGCGATCGTGCGCGGCCTCATCGAGCCGGTATCCGGGATGCACACCTTGCTGGTCGCCGCCGACGACACGATCATGGCCGAACCCACCGAAGAGCTGCTAGACCAGTATGCCGACGGAGTCGAGCGGCATCGGTCCTTCGCGGGCCGGCAAGCACCGGTCGACACCTCGGCCGCCCGGCGGGTCCTCGGCTGGGCTCCCACCATCTCGATCGAGGACGGCCAGACCTTGGAGGCATCCGCATGAGTACGCAGCCGGCGCTGTCCGCCTTCGCCCAGCCGTGGGAGGCGCCCGACGACGTGCGCATCACCCGGGTTCGGGCGATCGCGACCGCCCCCGAAGGGATTCCGCTGCTGGTCGTGAAGGTCGAGACGAGCGACGACGGCCTGTACGGCTTGGGCTGCGCCACCTACACCCAGCGATGGAAGGCCGTCGCCGCCTACGTCGAGGAGCACCTGGCCCGCCTGGTGGTCGGCCGCTATCCCGGCGACATCGAAGACCTCGTACGCCTGGCCCGGTTCTCGTCCTACTGGCGCGAAGGACCCGTCGGCAACAACGCCATCTCCGGGCTCGATCAGGCGCTCTGGGACATCGCCGGCAAACGGGCCGGCCGGCCGGTTCACGAACTCCTCGGAGGCAAGGTACGCGCAGCCGTCGACACCTATCTGCACGCCGGCGGGGCGACGATGGCGGAGACCCTCGACCACGCCGAACGGCTTCGTGACCAAGGGCTGCGGCACATCCGGCTGCAGACCGGTCAGCCGGGCTCCGGGCATTACGGCGCCCCAGCGGTTCCCCCGGCGGCGGCCGCGGCCGACGACGTGTACGCCGGAGGCTGGAACGTCGAGGAGTACCTGCGGCGTACGCCGGAACTGTTCGCGGCGGCTCGCGATCGGCTCGGCCCCGACATCGCCCTGCTGCACGACGTGCACTCTCGTCTGACCCCGAAACAGGCCGTCGTACTGGCCCGCGCCCTCGAGCCGTACCGCCTGTTCTTCCTGGAAGACGTCATCGCGCCCGAGCATTGGGACCGCCTGCCCGAGGTACGGGCGGCGTCGCCGGTGCCGTTGGCCGTGGGCGAGCTGACCACGTCGCTCACCGACGCGGCCCGGCTGGTGCTCGGCGGAGGCGTCGACTTCATCCGCTCTCACATCTCCGGCATCGGCGGCCTCACCGCGGCACGCAAGATCGCGGCCGCCGCGGAACTCGTCGGCGTGCGTACCGCCTGGCACGCGCCAGGCGACACGTCGCCGATCGGCGCGGCGGCCAACGTCGCCCTCGACGTGACCAGCCCGGCCTTCGGCATTCAAGAGGGACACGTGTACGCCGACGCCGTCCACGAGGTGTTCCCCGGGACGCTGCGCATCGAGCGAGGCTGGCTGCGTCCCCACGAAACGCCGGGCTGGGGCATCGACCTCGACGAGAAGACCGCCGCCCGGTATCCCGCCGGTCTGGCCGGTCATGACGCCTGGGCCGCGCGCGTACGCGGCCGGGACGGGGGACTCATCGCTCCCTGATCCGCGCACCGCTCCCACGGGGTGATCCAGCCCAACGAATTCTGCGAGGAGACTCATGAGAACCACGAGAAGACGGATTCTCGCGCCGGCAGCTCTGGCCGTCGCGGCGCTCGCCCTGACGGCCGGCTGCAGCGGATCCGACACCGAGAAGTCCGGACCGGTTTCCATCACCGTCGCCGGCATGCCCACCAGCCAGCAGCCCAAGCAGCTGGACGCGTTCAAACGCAAGATCACCGATTTCAGCGCGGCCAACCCCGACGTCAAGGTCGTCGGCGACGAAGCCGTCTTCGACATCCGCACGTTCCAGGCCCAGCTCGCCGGGGGCAAGCTGCCGACCGTCTTCTACGTGCCGTTCACCGAGATGCAGGGCCTGATCGCCCGGCAGCAGATCGCCGACATCACCAGCGCGGTGGGCGCGGATTCCGCCGTCAGCCGGATCAACCCGTCGATCCTCAAGGTGACCAAGGACTCCAACGGCCACATCTACGGCGTGCCGATCCAGGCGTACAGCATGGGCCTGCTCTACAACCGCGACCTGTTCAAGGAGGCGGGCCTCGACCCGGACAAGCCCCCGACCACCTGGGACGAGGTCCGCACCGCCGCCAAGGCCATCCAGACGGCCACCGGGGTGCAGGGTTTCGCCAGCATGACGAAGGACAACACCGGCGGCTGGGTGCTCACCACCATGAGCTACGCCAACGGCAGCACGATCCAGTCGGCCGACGGCAAGAAGGCCACCGTCGACAACGACGCCACCCGCAGCGCGCTGCAGTTCTATCGCTCGCTGCGCTGGGACGACAACACGTTCGGCTCGAACTTCCTGCTCGGCTACAACGACGCGATGAAGGCCTTCGCCGGCGGCAAGGTCGGCATGTTCGTGCAGGGCGCCGACGCGTACACGACCGTCGTGTCGAACATGGGCATGAAGCCGGACGACTTCGGCCTCGCACCGCTGCCGCAAGCCGGTAACGGCTTGGGCACGCTCGGCGGCGGCACAGTGGCGATCATCAACCCGCGAGCCTCGGCGAACGAGGTCAAGGCCGCGATCAAGTGGCTCGAGTTCGACAACTTCCGCAAGTACAGCAGCGAGCAGGAAGCGGTCGCCGACGCGAAGGCCAAGGCGGCCGACAAGCAGCCGGTCGGCGCGCCCGCGCTGCCGCTGTTCGACCAGGCGACGACCGACCAGTACCTCGGCTGGGTCAAGGACTACGTCAACGTCCCCCGGCAGAACTACGCGTCGTTCTTCGCCACCGCCCAAAGCGTGGCCCTCGTCCCGGAGCCACCGACCAAGGCCCAGGAGACCTACGGCACCCTCGACACCGTGATCCAGGCCGTGCTGACCCGCCGGGACGCCGACATCAACGCGCTGCTGACCGACGCTCAGCGCACGGTCCAGGCGATCATCGACGCCGGCTGATCAACGCACGACCGTTGTCGCGCCGCGCGCCCCGCGGCGCGACAACGCCGCCCAGACACGAGGTGATTCCGCTGACTGCTCCCCCAAGGTCCCGGCCACGCAGTCCCATCACATGGGTACGCCGAGGCGGGCTGACGACGCTGGTGTTCTTCCTGCCCATGCTGCTGTCGTTCGGATTGTTCTCCTGGTGGCCGATTCTGCGGTCGCTGCCCCTGAGCGTCCAGCGCACCAATTTCCTCACGACCCAATGGGTCGGCCTGGAGAACTTCACCCGAGTCCTGAACGATCCACTGCTGATCACCGCCTCGCTCAACACGCTGTGGTTCGCCGTGCTGGCCCTGGTGATCGGCTTCCCCGTCCCGATCCTGTTCGCGGTGGTGATCGCCGAGCTACGCCGCACCCGCGGACTGGCCTCGGTCCTGGTCTATCTGCCCGTCATCTTCCCGCCGGTGGTCGCCGTCCTGCTGTGGAAGGCGTTCTTCGACCCCAGCCCCACAGGCGTGCTCAACACCGCCCTCGGGTGGTTCGGGCTCGGGCCGCTGGCCTGGCTCAACGACGGCGATCTCGCCATGCCGTCGATCGTGCTGCAGGCCACCTGGGCGTCCTTCGGCACGGCGACCATCATCTATCTCGCCACCCTGATGGGGGTGCAGACGGAGCTGTACGACGCCGCCGAGACCGACGGCGCGAGCGCGCTGCGCCGGTTCTGGCACGTCACCTTGCCGCAGATGCGCGGCGTACTGCTGGTTATGTTGCTGCTGCAGCTGATCGGCACGTTCCAGGTCTTCACCGAGCCGTACATCATGACCAACGGCGGCCCCGAGAACCACACCGTCACCATCCTCATGCTCATCTACCGGTACGCGTTCGTCTCCGGCGACTACGGGCGCGCGACGGCGTTGAGCCTGCTTCTGGCAGCCGCGCTAACGGTGCTGTCCTGGGTCTACCTGCGGGTCACCCAACGCTGGAGCACGTCATGAGCGCCGACACTGAACGCAGCATCCTGTCACGCATCGACCGCCGCCGTCCCGGCGTGCGCGTGGCGCTCGGCATCGTCCGGGTACTGGTGTTCACCGCACTCGTCGTGTTGTGCGTGGGACCCCTGTTCTGGCTGTTCAAGGCGGCCACCTCCACGTCGACCGAGACGCTGTCCGCGCCGTTCTCGCTCTGGCCGAGCGGCTTCCACTGGAACACCTTCGCCGAGGTGTGGACGAAGATCGACTTCGCCCGCTACTTCGTCAACACCCTGTGGCTCATGGCCGGTTCGCTGTTCTTCGGACTGCTGGTCGCGACGACCGGCGGCTACGGACTGGCCGTCCTGAAACCCCGGTACGCCAAAGCCGTGTACGCCGCGATCCTCGCGACGTTGTTCATCCCCGGCGTGATCTCGCTCGTCTCGCTCTACCTGACCGTGATGGACGTGCCGCTGCTGCACGCCAACCTGATCGGCACGCTGTGGGCGGTGTGGCTGCCGGCGTCGGCCAACGCGGTCAACGTCCTGCTGATGCAACGGTTCTTCGCCGCCATCCCGGGCGACCTGTTCGAGGCGGCCCGCATCGACGGCGCCGGCCCCTTCCGGATCTTCGTCTCCCTCGTGCTGCCGATGTCGCGGCCAATCCTGGGCGTCGTCAGCCTGCTGACGCTGGTCGGGGCATACAAGGAGTTCCTGTGGCCGCTGCTGGTGCTGCCGAACCCGCAAGACCAGCCGATCTCGGTCGCCCTGCCCCGGCTGGAGACCTCGGGGGACTTCGCTCAGTTCATGGGGGCGCTGTTCATCTCCGTGATCATTCCAGTGGCGCTGTTCCTGGTGTTCCAACGCCAGTTCCTGCGGGCCGCCGGCAACGCCGGAGCGCTGAAGGGATGAACCTCCACATCGGAACCGAACGGTTGCGGGCCGAGATCCTTGCCGATGGTGGGTGCATCGCCTCGATCCTGGCCGACGGCCGGGAACTGCTGCTGCGAACGCCGTGGGCCGGGCTCGACGACGGAGCCCCGATGACGGGTTCGGCGGCCGAATGGCACCGGCGCTACCGGGGCGGATGGCATCTGCTGCTACCCCGCCCGCTCGGTCCGGCCACCGTGGGGGGCATCGCCCAGCCGTTCCACGGTGAGGCCGCCTGGCGGAAATGGCGGCTCGAACAGATCTCGGCGACCGCCTGCCAGGCGCAGGTGCTGCTGCGTAGCGTGCCATTGACCGTCGACCGCACCATGGACATCCGCGACGGTGAGCTCCGGGTGACCACGACGGTACGCAACGAGGGCCCGGCCGAGGTCCGGTTCGGCTGGGCCGAGCATCCCGCGTTCGACGCCGGACTCTTCGATGGCGGACGCGTCGACCTCGACGGGAAAGACGTACCCGTCGTCCCGCTCGGCGCGGGCGCCTTCGAAGACCGATCGATGTCGACCGGCCGGGCCAGCGTTCTCGGACCGGACGGGCTCGCCGTCGACCTGCGATGGGACGCCGCACTGCTCGGCCGGGCCTACGTATGGCAGGAGCGCCGCGCCACCACCGGCTTTCCCTGGTACCCGGCGGCCGACGCGCTCGCCGTGGAGCCGGCGTCCCAGCCTCACGACCACCCCGGCGACGACCTCGGGACCCTCACGCTCGCCGCGGCCGCCGAGCTCACCTCCACCGTCACTCTCACCGTCCACACCAGACCGACCGTCTGATCGGAAGGACCCCATGCCCCGCTTCGACCTCAGCCTCGACGAGCTGCGCGCGTACCGGCCCGTCGTCCGGGAGCCCGCGGACTTCGACGAGTTCTGGACGCGTACGCTCGCGGAAGCGCGCGCCGCCGGTGACAAGCCGACGTTCACCCCGGTCGACACGCCGCTGACCGCCTGCCGCGTCTTCGACGTCCGATTCCCCGGGTACGCCGGTGAACCGGTCGCCGGCTGGCTGCTGATCCCGTCCGGCGCAGAAGCGCCGCTGCCCGCGATGGTGCAGTACCTCGGCTATGGCGCCGGCCGTGGACTGCCACACGAATGGCTCGCCTGGGTCGCGGCGGGATATGCGTTCTTCGTCATGGACACCCGCGGCCAAGGGGCGAGCTGGGGCGTCGGCGGCGTGACGCCTGACCCGCACGGCAGCGGCCCAGCCACCACTGGTGTCATGACCCGGGGCATCGACAGCCCCGACACCTATTACTACCGCCGCCTCTACACCGATGCCGTACGCGCCATCGACGCCGTGCGGGACCATCCGATGGTGGACGCGGCTCGGGTGGCCGTCGGCGGCGGCAGCCAGGGTGGTGGCATCACACTGGCGGCGGCCGGCCTGGCCGACGGCCTCGTCGCCGCGCTGCCGGATGTGCCGTTCCTGAGCCACTTCGAACGAGCCGTCGGGATGACCAGCCGCGATCCGTATCAAGAGATCGTCCGCTACCTCGCCGTCCGGCGGGACATGAGAGAGCAGGTCTTCACAACGCTGTCGTACTTCGACGGGGTCACGTTCGCCGCTCGCGCGTCCGCCGCCGCGTTGTTCTCCGTCGCACTGCTCGACCAGACCTGCCCGCCGTCCACCGTGTTCGCCGCCTACAACGCGTACGCAGGGGAGAAGGACATCACCGTTCATCACTACAATGACCACGAAGGCGGTGCGGCGAGCCAATGGCCGCTACAGGCAGCCTTCCTCGCCGCCCGGCTCGCCTCGTGAGCACCGTCCGCTATGGCGTGAACTACTTGCCCAGCCGCGACTGGTGGTACGCCTGGGTCGACTGGAACGACGCCGACATCGCCCGCGACCTCGACGTCATCGCCGGACTCGGCTTCGACCACATCCGCATCCAGTGCCTGTGGCCGCTGTTCCAGCCGAACCCGGCGCACATCTCCCCGGTGTTGCTGTCCCGGCTCGTCCGGCTGCTCGACCTTGCCCACGAACGCGGTCTCGCGGTCTGCCCGACGGTGCTCGACGGCTGGCTGAGCGGATTCGACTTCCGCCCGGCCTGGCTGCGCGACGCCGACCCCTTCACCGACCCGGCCGCAGTAGAGGCGGCGGCCGTCCTGGTGACCGAGGTCGGCAAGACCGTCGCGGGGCACCCGGCCCTGTGGTGCCTCGACATCGCCAACGAACCCAATGTCCTCATGCGGAAGGCGGGCCTCGGGCCCGGCACGTGCGACGGATGGGTGCATCGCATGGTCGCCGCCGCTCGCGACGGGGCTCCCGGCGTACCAATAACTGTGGGTGTGGACCACGAGCCTTGGATGACCAGCGACTGCGCGCTGAGCGCGGACGCCGTGGTGGAGGTCTCCGATCTGATCGCGATCCACGCGTGGCCGTACTTCACCGGGGCCTTGGGGCGATTCGGCGAGGGTGAGCGGGGCGCTTGGGCGATCCCCGACTACCTGGCGCAGATCGCGGTGGCCACCATGGGCGATCGTGGCAAACCCCTATGGGTGCAGGAAGTGGGAGTGTCCGAACTGTGGCTTGAGCACGCTTCCGTACCCGACTTCGCCGAGCGGATGCTGCGCCGAATCGCCGCCGTCCCCGAAGTCGCTGCGGTCACCTGGTGGGCGTCGCACGACATCGACCACCGATTCGCCGGCTTCGACGAGCTGGAGTACGGACTCGGCCTGATCGACGCGGCGAACACCATCAAGCTGGTCGGAGCGCGTGTCCGCGACGTCGTCGCGGAGTTGCGTGCCCGCGAGAGGCCGGAGCCCGGTCCTGAAACCATCGCACTGCCGCCGAACGTCGTGCCGGACCTGGACTTCGCGGAGAAGTGGTTTGCGGGCATGGGCGCCGACGTCGGTCCGCGCATCGTACGCGAGAAGGGGACGACCGCCGAATGACGCAGCTGCGTGCGGAGGTCCTGGTGGTCGGCGGGGGAGTCGGTGGCGTTGCCGCAGCTCTCGTCGCCGCCAAGCTCGGCCGGACGGTGATCCTCACCGAGGCCACCGAATGGCTCGGCGGCCAGCTGACGAGCCAGGCGGTGCCGCCGGACGAAAACGCGTGGATAGAGACCGACCTGACCGCGACCGGGTACGCCGACTTCCGGCAGCGTATCCGCCGCTACTATCGGGACAACTATCCGGTGTCCGCGCGGGCCGCGGCCGACCCATTGCTCAACCCCGGACTGGGACATGTGAGCCGGGTCTGCCACGAACCGCGGGCGGCGCTCGCCGTCATCGACCAGCTCCTCGCGCCGTGGCGGTCCACCGGTCGCCTCACCGTCCTGTTGCGGTATGAGCCGATCGCGGCGGAGACCGCCGACGACCGGATCACTGCGGTAGTCCTGCGTGGACTGGACGGCACGGAGCTCACCGTCTCAGCCGACTACGTTCTCGACGCGACCGAACTCGGCGACGTGTTGCCCCTGGCCGGCGTCGAACACGTCATCGGTGCCGAAAGTCAGAACACCACCGGCGAACTACATGCTCCGGCCATCGCAGATCCGCTCGACCAGCAGGCGATCTCGTGGTGCTTCGCGGTCGAACACCGGCCCGGCGAAGACCACACCATCGACCGCCCAGCCGGATACGACTTCTGGCGTTCAGAGGTCGCCCCGTTCTGGCCCGGCCCGCAGCTGTCCTGGACCGACGTCGAACCGGTCAGCCTCAAGACTCGCCATCGGCCGATCTTCGCCGCCGAACCGGGCGGACCACCCGCCGACGACCTGTGGCACTACCGGCGCATTCTGGCCGCCAGTAATTTCACCCACGCCGGCTTCAGGGACATCACGCTGGTCAACTGGCCACAGATCGACTACTGGCAGAAGCCTCTTCTCGGAGTCGACGCCGCGACCCGGGCCGCGGCCCTCGACGGCGCGCGCGACCTGTCGCTGTCATTCCTCCACTGGATGCAAACCGAAGCACCCCACCCTGACGGCAACAGCGCCGGATATCCCGGGCTGAGGCTGCGGGGCGACACCACCGGAACCCTCGACGGCTTGGCCCTCGCCCCGTACATTCGCGAGTCGCGTCGCATCCAACCCGAGTTCACCGTCCTGGAGCAGCACGTCGGTGTCGCATCCCGCCCGCGCGGCGCGGGGAGCGAGATCTTCAAAGACAGCGTCGGCATCGGCCATTACCGCATCGACCTGCACCCCAGCACAAGCGGACGCACCTACGTCGACATCGAGTCGTATCCATTCCAGATTCCGCTGGGCGCTCTGCTCCCTCGCCGGGCCGACAACCTGATCGCAGCCGGCAAGAACATCGGCACGACCCACATCACCAACGGCTGCTATCGGCTGCATCCGGTCGAATGGAGCGTCGGCGAAGCCGCCGGCGCCCTCGCGGCGTACTGCCTCGACCGGAGGCTGCCTCCCCGCAAGGTGCGCGCCGACAACACCGAGCTCGCCGATTATCAGCGGCTGCTCAGCGACACCCTCGGCATCACCCTGGCCTGGCCCGACGAGATACGCACCTCGAGAGGATGATCGGTTAGCCGATCATCCTCTGTAGTGCGGACTGGGATCTGCCGATTCCGGCGTAGGCGAGCAAGCCCGCGGTGGAGCCGATTCGTGGGTCCGTGTGGGTGTCCGGCAGCGTACATCTGTTCATGGAGTGCGCTCGCTGACTGGTTCTGGGTCTGATCGCGCGCATGGCAGCGAAGTGCTGCTCCACGGACGGTCGTCCTCGAAGAGGCGCGGATTCTTCGGCGCCCGGGCGCCGATTGAGGATGCCCCCGCATATGGGAAATTCTCTAGGCGCGGTTGTAGACATTCGGCACGAGCGTCGGTACAGTAACAGGTGTTGCGAGGGTCGATTGAGTGCGACAGCCGAACTGGCGCACCGAAAGACAAGACTGAAGAAAGGCCCGTGCCAGGCGGGCTCGGCGGCCAGGCAAGTGAACAGGGCTGCAGGGTGGCTGGCCGGGTGATGGCCCGGAACTGCCGAGTCATCGGCACGTGATGGTCAGAAGGGAAGGGAGGGGAGCGACGCCATCGGATCGCCCACCTGGTCGCGCTCAGCGCCGGTGGGAGCCGTAGACCCCAGGAACGGGAGGTGGTCCTCGGTCACATCCACGCCAGAGTCCCGCGATGCCGTCCCATGGCATGGTGGCGGGGCAGACGAAAACCGGTGCAACGTAACGGCCGGTGATGGTTAGAACCCGTAATACTCCCTGGGTCCCGGTGCCGCCATATGGCACCGGGACCCCTATCACGTATCACAGAAAGGACGTGTATGACAGTTGACGGCACTGCGTCGCCGGACCGATTCGACGACGAGCATTACCCGGCCTACACCATGGGGCGCGCTGCGGAGATGATCGGCGCCACTGCCGCGTTCTTGCGTTCCGTCGAGGCGGCCAAGCTGTTCGCTCCCGCTCGATCCGAAGGCGGCCATCGTCGCTACAGCCGCTATCAGCTACGGCTCGCCGCCCGCGTACGGGACATCGCCGATCAAGGCACCGGGGTGGAAGCGGCATGCCGCATCGTGATTCTGGAAGACCAGCTCGCCGAGGCGCTGGAACTGAACAGGCGCTACGAAAGCGAGGCGGCGGAGATCAGCGACTCATCGAGCGGCGAAGCAAAGCGTTGATCAGCCGACCGCTGGCCCGCTGTTCACGCCTGCAGGATGGAACGTTTTGCGGGCTCAGTGGGGCATTGCTGATTCTCCTGAATCAGGGCCCGGGTTGAGCCTTTTGTGATACTTTCGGGCATCGCTTGTGTGCGAGCTGTTAGGTTCCGTTGTTGGCTGCCGCGACGGCATGCCCTTCACAATCCGCAGGTTTCACGATCTCGGCGATCAAGGTCAATGTCTTGATATTGGACCGCGTTGACCCTGCGAGCACCAGCCGACCCGGCCCGAGGCCACCGCGCTGCCCCGGACCGGATTCCTGCGCGTGTGGTTCGCCGGCACGCTGATCGACGCCCTGCCGTCGTCGATCCTCCGCGAGCCGGTGGTGGTCAAGGTTCGGCGTTAACGGCGATCGTGATGGCGGCGGGGACGTTGACGGTGGCGACTCCGGTTATGGCCCTTGACCAACGATCTTCCGGAAATTGGCGTTAGGCCTCTTCTGCCCGGTCAGGGCTAAGGTGGTCGATGTCGTTGGCCGCGCTGCCGGAGACGCGGCGTGGCGTCCAG
Organism: Hamadaea sp. NPDC051192; assembly: GCF_040682475.1. Classification (NCBI taxonomy): domain Bacteria; kingdom Bacillati; phylum Actinomycetota; class Actinomycetes; order Micromonosporales; family Micromonosporaceae; genus Hamadaea; species Hamadaea sp. NPDC051192. The sequence continues at coordinate 2,676 of NZ_JBFBAZ010000037.1, read as the reverse complement.
TATCGGTGGCTTGATGCGACTGACCGACTGACCGGGTGTCGAAGATGCGCCTGCCTCACGACCCGACTGACCAGCCGGTCCAGCTCGTGCACGGCCGGAAGTAGAACCTGCCGCTGCCGCAGCTACGCCACCTCCTCTTCGAACGCCTTCGGCCCCGCGCCCGTCGTCCACGCCCCGGTGATCAATCCACCGGGACAGCTCATCGCTGTACGCCGAAAGTCGCTCCACCCGTCGATACGCTTGATCTCCCAGTGATGATCGAGCCGCATCTTCTCGCGATCGAGATAGTGCTTCACATTCGACGGATCGGCCACGCCTAGCTGCGCCGCGATGTAGTCCAAGACCACCAGCGGCACATGATCGGATCCTCCAGGATCTTCCTCAGGAACCGCACCGTCGTCAGCTGGAGAGCGAACCCGAGCCGACTCGCATCCGTACGATGCCGGTCGATCAGCGCTCGGTCCTGATCGACCGGCAGGAAGAACCGCTCCAGCTCGTCACGGGTCGGCGGCACTTCGTGCAGGCCGAACCCCTTACGCTGCTTCGCGCTCAGAAAGAGCGGCGCGTCCTCATCCACAACATCGAACGTCAGCATCGACCACAGGCGATCAACATACGCGCCGATTCCCGCGCACGCTGCCCTGCCAGCACCGAACCGGCCTAACGCCAGTCTCCGCAAGATCGTTGGTCAAGGGCCGTTTATGCGGGCGAGTCGGTCGGACGTAGCCCGTCGAGGACGATCTGGAGATTGCGGTGCCACTGTTGATCGTCGGCGCGCAGACCGATCGTGTGTTGTCCGGGTATTACTGCGGCGAGCAGGAAGGCGACGTCCTGCCAGGTGACGTCGCCGCGTACCGCCTGGGCGGTCTGCGCGCGCTGGACAAGGCGCTGGATTCGGTCCCTTAGTTCGGCCAGGGGTAGTTCCAGGTCTAGTCCGGATGCCTCGCCCAGTGCCTCGTTGACGCCGCAGCTGGCCGTGCGTAGTCGTACGTAGGCGGTGGCGAATTCGCTTAGTCCAGTCCAGGGATCCGCGTTTCGCAGGGCGCGGTCGGCTTCCTCGACGGCTTCGCTGAGCAGTTCGGCCAGCACGGCTTCAAGGAGTGCCTCTCGGGAGGGGACCCGGCGGTAGAAGGTGCCGATTCCGACGCCGGCGCGGCGCGCGATCTCGTGTGCGGTGACGGCGATCCCCACTTCGGCGACGGCCGCCCGTGCGGCTTCAACCAACCGTTCCACGTTGCGCTGTGCGTCGGCTCGAGGTTGGCGTGCCGCACCGCCCGGCAGTAACCGCTGGGCGGAACGGGGTGGGTGGCTCATGAGGGGATCCTAGCAATAAGTGGACTTATCGCGTCCGGTTAGATTAGCCTTCCGTCAAGCGGACGTACCGCGTCCGCTTAATTGCTCGGAGCTGGAGGCAAACACATGGCTGCACACAAGATCCGGGTGGGCGTCATCGGCGCGAACCCCGACCGCGGGTGGGCGACGAGCGCCCACATCCCGGCGCTGCAGGCGCTCGCGCAGTATGAGATCACCGCCGTAGCCACCAGCAGGGCCGAGAGCGCGCAGCGGGCGGCGACCCGGTTCGGCGTGCCACACGCCTTCACCGATGCTCGCCACCTGGCCGAACACCCGGATGTGGACCTGGTCGTCATCACCGTCAAGGTGCCGGCCCACGCCGAACTCGTCCAGACCGCGCTCGATGCAGGCAAGCATGTCTACTGCGAGTGGCCACTGGCGCTGACCACCGAGGAAGCCGAAATCCTGACCAAGGCGGCCCAACAGGCCGGCGTGCATCACGTCGTGGGTCTGCAGGCCCGGTATAGCCCGGCGATCAACTACGCGCGGACGTTGCTCGCAGACGGCTACGTCGGCCGTGTCACGTCGGCTAACATCTATGCGGCTCGTGGCAAGGGCGCCGCCGAGGAGATGCCCAGTTGGGCCGCGTACACACTCGACCTGGCGAACGCCGCCGGTCTGCTGGAGGTCGCCGCCGGGCACACCCTCGACGTCCTGGAGCACCTGCTCGGCGACATCACCGAACTCTCCGCCGCCCTTTCCGTACAGCGCCCCCGCTACACCATCGCCGAGACCGGCCAGACCGTCGAAGCGACCAGCCCCGATCAGGTGTTGCTCCACGCCACCCTGACCAACGGTGCAGTCGCCTCGGCCCACCTTCACGACGCCAAGGTCGGCGACACTCGTACCCGGCTGGAATTCGCCGGCACCAACGGCGACCTCGCCATCGTCGTCGCCGGTGGCCCCCTCGCGGCCCAGATCCAGGTAGGTGAGGCGCAGCTGTACGGGATCCAGGAGCCCGGTGGCACCTGGCACGAGCTATCCGTACCCGACAGCTACCTGAACGTCCCGGATGCGGTGCCCGCCGTCGCGGTCCGCAACGTGGCCCAACTCTACGCACAGCTCGCCCACGACATCCGCAGCGGCACGCGGCACGTCCCTGACTTCGCGGCCGGCCTGCGATTGCACCGCCTGCTCGACACGATCCGCCGATCCGCGGAAACGGGACTTCGACAGTCAGTCCAGCGCTGACCAAGTACCACAGTCAGCGGTAGCCAGGTTCCAGGCCGGGACTGTGGATCTAACGGTGTTTCCGGCCTGACACGCTGAGCGTGGTGCTCGGCGAGGAAGGCGGCCGTGATGACCGCGACACTGGATGACGTG
>NZ_JBFBAZ010000036.1:0-66846 GCF_040682475.1 Hamadaea sp. NPDC051192 | reverse complement strand
GGTGGGGGTGGGAGGGGGTGGGAGGGGGAGGGGGTTAGGGGGAGTGGAGTTCTAGGACTAGGGATTCGGCGGGGTTCAGGCGGGGAGCCCGCAGGCCTACCGTCGAGAGCACCGCTCCGGAGGCGGTGACGCCGTCGCGCCAGGCCGGGTTGCGGGCGGATCCGCCCAGTTCCACGCTGACTTCGGGCAGCACCCGGACCTCGTACGTCCGCGCGGGGTCGAGGCCCGGCAGCCGTAGCGCCGGAGGCGCGAGGTCGAGCGGCGCGGTGAGCTGGGCGTAGCAGTAAACCGCGTGCGTGCCGTCGGCCGCGACGACGCCGTGCAGCCAGGCGGCCGGATCGGGGTGGTCGGCCCGGACCACGTCGCCGGTGTGCAGCAGCGGCCGCAGTCGCTTGTAGAGCGTGATCCACGCGGTCAGCTGCGCCAGCTCGGCCTCGCTGAGCGAGGTCAGGTCCCACTCCAGGCCGGCGTGGCCGAAGAGGGCGGTGGCCGCCCGGAACGGGAGGTCGGCGTACCGGCTGGTGGTGTGCGCGTGCGGCGGCCCGATGTGCGCCCCCATCAGCTCCGGCGGCAGCAGGAGACCGGTCCAGCGCTGGATCGCCTGGCGCTCCAGGGCGTCGTTGGTGTCCGAGGTCCAGACCCGATCGGTGTGCTCCAGGATGCCGTAGTCGATCCGCGCGCCGCCTCCCGAGCAGGACTCGATCTCCAGCTTCGGATGGCGTCGGCGTACCTCGGCGAGCAGGCTGTATACGGCCAGCGTCTGGGCGCGTACGCCCGCTCGCCCGGCGTGCACCGCCTCGACGAGGTCCCGGTTGTGATCCCACTTGATGTAGTCGATGCCGTACTCGGTCACCAGCGACGAGATGCGGTCGAGCAGGTACGCGTACGCGTCGGGGTGGGCGACGTCGAGGATGACCTGGTTCCGGGCGAGCACCGGCCAACGGCCCGGGGTGGCGAGGACCCAGTCGGGGTGCTCCTCGGCCAGCCGGGACCGCGGGTTCACCATCTCCGGCTCGAACCACAGCCCGACTTGCAGGCCCAGCCCGCGTACGTGGTCGACGAGGGGGTGCAGACCGTTCGGCCAGACCTCGGGGTCGACGTACCAGTCGCCCAGGCCGGCCTTGTCGTCCCGGCGGCCGAGGAACCAGCCGTCGTCCAGGACGAAACGTTCCACTCCGATCCGGGCCGCGACGTCGGCCAACGCCGTCAGCCGGTCGAGCCGGTGGTCGAAGTAGACGGCCTCCCAGGTGTTCAGCACGACCGGACGAGCACTGTGCGGATGGCTCGGCCGGGCACGCAGTTCCCGATGGAGAGCACTGCTCAACCCGTCGAGCCCGGCTGCCGAATAGGCGAAGTACGCCCAAGGACTCGCGTACGCCTCTCCCGACGCGAGGCGTACCTCGCCGGGAAGGAGCAGTTCACCGCCGCCGAGCAGGCTCACGCCGTCGGCGAACCGTTCGGCGGCGTGGACGTGGTCGCCACTCCATCCGATGTGGACTCCCCAGACTTCGCCGCTCCGGAAGCCGAAGCCCGGCGTACCCGCGATGAGCAGGCCCGTCGCGTCGTGCCCGGTATGCCCCCGGCGGTTCTCGCGTACGTGGGAGCCGTGCTGGAACTCCGACCGTTGCGGCTGCTTCTCCCGCGGCCAGCGGCCGGTGAAGTCGAGCAGCTCCCGAGCCTGCCCCGGCACCGGAAGCAGTGCTTCCAGCCGGTCGAGCGTCCAGACGCCGTCGCCGGAATTCGTCACCGTATGCCGGACTCGCACGACGCCTTGCGGGCTCAGCACCAGCTCGCTGACGACCTCGATCCCGGCTGCCGCGTCGGCGGACTCGACCACGATCCGGCCACCGCCGGCCGGGTCGACCTCGACCTGAGGTTCACCGGTCAGCGTCAACCGCTGGAACGGCCACGTGCCGTCGCGGTGACCGGCCAGCCCCGGCCGCCCCAGCCAGCCGTCGGCCTGCGCGGGCAGCAACGTGATCGGCATCGGCTCGTCGACCTGCAACGCGAACGGCTGCGTCGCGAGCGCGAAACCCTCCAGCGATCCCGGGTCGGCCCCCCAATGCAGCACGCGCGGCAGCTTCGGGCCGGACACGTCCAGCACCAGCGCCGAGTCGTTCGCCCGCAGGCACAGCAAGGTCATGACGGCGAGGATATCCGGGCCCGGCTCTCGGCGTACAAGTCAGGAACAGGCGGGACGCTCGACGAGTCGCGCGCCCGCCGGCGTGAGCAGATGGCACCGCTCGCGGCCGGCGTTCTGGGTGACCACGAGCCCGACCGCCCGCAGCACGGCGACGTGCTGGCTGACCGCGGCCAGCGACAGATCCGCGCGGCGCGCGAGTTGCGTGGTCGTCGCACCACCCGCGAGCATCAGGATTTTGACCAACTTCGCCCGGGTACGCCCCATGAGCGCGCCGAGCTGCTCATCCGCCTGATCCTCCAGCTCACAGCTCACCGGTTGGACCAGGACGACCTGTCCTTTGCGGCGCACGAGCATCGGATGGTGCCCGACGAAGACCGATGGCTGCACCAGCAACCCGCCCTCGCCGGCCACCACTTCGTCCGGCCCGGTGACGCGCAACGACGGCGGCGCCCAGCGAACATCCGGATGCAGCGTGCCGAGCAGACCGTCCAAGCCGCCGTCGAGCACCGCCCGGCCGAGCCGAACCCGCTCCGCGGCGACGAACTTCTCGATGCGATCCCAATACGGCTCGATCGCGGTGCGCTCGTACCCCGCGCGGTCGGTCACCTCCCGATACCGGAACCGCTGCGCCATCTCGCCATGCCAGTCGACGAAACAGGGCAACGACGGCCTGCGCAACATCCTCAGGCTGAGCTGGTACTCCAGCTCGGGATCGGCCCCTTGCGCGACGGTGACGCGGCCGAGATCCGCCGCAGACAGACGCAGCTCCATCCCAGGGGAACGCCCCAGACCCCCCGATCCGTTGCCCCTGGCCCTCTCCCCCTCGCTCGCTCCGCTCGCTCCCCGCCCGCTCGCGTGCCCGCCGCGTGCTCGCGTGCCCGCCGCGTGCTCGCTCGCGTGCTCGCCGCGTTGATCATGGAGTTAACTGTGGTCTCGACGGCGAGTCGAGGGTGCAAACTCCATGATCAACGCCACGGGGCCAACGCCACGGGGCCAACGCGGCGGGCGGCGGCGGGCGAGCGGGGCGAGCGGGGGGCGAGGGCGGGGTCAGCGGAGCGTCACCGGCAACCGAGTGACCCCGTGCATGAGGATGCCCGGCCGCCAGTCGAGCTCGTCGAGCGGAACCGCCGAACGCAGGTCGGGAAAGCGCCGGAGCAGCGCGGACACCGCGATCTGGCTTTCGAGCCGGGCGAGCGGAGCGCCGAGGCAGTAGTGGATGCCGTGGCCGAACGCGACGTGGCCGCCGGCGTCGGTCCGGGTGGGGTCGAATTCGTCGGCGGCGATGAACGCGTCGCCGTCGCGGTTCGCCGACAGCAGGGAGATGATGACGATCTCGTCGGCGGGGATCGTGATGTCGCCATAGGTGACGGGTTCGGTGGTCAGCCGGAGCGTCGAGGACTTCACCGGGCTTTCGTATCGCAGGATCTCTTCGATCGCGTCCGGCACCAGCGTGGGGTCGGCTCGCAGGTCCGCGGCCATCGACGGGCGCTGGAGCAGCACGTAGACCGCGTTGCCGATCAGGTTGACCGTGGTCTCGTGCCCGGCCAGCAGCAGCAGGAACACCACCGAGCTCAGCTCGTCGGCGGTCAGTCCCTCACCCGCGTCGCTGGCCTGGATCAGGCTGCTGAGCAGCGCGTCGTCGGGTTCGGCGCGCTTGCGGCCGATGAGGTCCGCCACGTAGTCCGCCGTGGCCGCGACCGCCTGGTACATCTGTTCCGGCGGCGCCGCCGGTCCGGCCACCATGGTGTTCGACCAGCCGCGGAACGCCTCCCGGTCGATCTCCGGTACGCCGATCAGCTCGCAGATGACGGTGAACGGCAACGGGAAGGCGAAGTCGTCGATGAGGTCCACGGTGTCGCGGCCGGCCAGCCCGGCGAGCAGATCGTCGGTGAGCTGTTCAATTCGCGGTCGCAGCGCTTCCACGCGGCGGGCGGTGAAGGACGCCGAGACCAGGCGGCGCAGCCGGGTGTGCTCGGGCGGGTCGAAGTTGAGCATGTGCTCGCTCATCGCCTTGCGTACGTCGACCGGGAAGGGGGAGCCGCCGTTGGTCCGCTGGGACAATGCCTGCTTGGACAGTCGTGGGTCGTTCAGCGCGCGCTTCACGTCGGCGTACCGCGTGATCAGCCAGCCGACTGCGGTAGGTCCGATCGGAATCTGGTGCGCTGGGCTGGATTGCCGCAGGTGGGCGAGGGTTTCGTGCGGGTTGGCGGCCGTCGATGTCATAGTCCCGAGTGTGTCACGGCACACAATATGTGTCGGCTGTGCCTGAAGGGTGATTTACGCCGACCGCCGCAAGTGGCATGCTGTCGCAGTCTCGCGGGGAGGAAAGAACATGTCAGGCGTTCAGGCGCTACGTCCGGGCGATGTGGTGGAAATCGCCGGATACAAGCTGCTGGGGCGTCTGGGCCAGGGTGGGATGGGCACGGTCTTCCTGGCTGAGTCGACGACCGGGCAGAAGGTCGCGCTCAAGGTCATCCAGGATCATCTGCTCGACCAGCCCGAGTTCCGGGCGCGGTTCAGTGGGGAAGTGGAGCGGGCGAAGAACGTCCCGCCGTTCTGCACTGCCGAGGTGCTGGACGCCGACCCCGAGCACGAGCCGCCCTACCTGGTCGTCGAGTACGTCGACGGTCCGACGTTGTCCGAGATCGTCCGCGAATCCGGCCCGGTGTCCGGGGCCGCCCTGCATTCGCTGGGCATCGGCATGGCGACCGCGCTGACCGCCATCCACAACTCCGGCGTCATCCACCGCGATCTCAAGCCGGCCAACGTGCTGCTGCCTCGCGGCGGCGTCAAGGTGATCGACTTCGGCCTCGCCCGGACCAGCACCGACGGCACCCAGCTCACCCAGACCGACCAGGTCATGGGCACCATCCCGTACATCGCGCCGGAGCGGCTCGGGCCGGTGGACCGGCCGATCTCCCCCGCCGCCGACGTCTTCGCCTGGGGCGCGGTCATGGTCTACGCCGCGACCGGGCACACGCCGTTCGGCGGTGACACCCCGGCCGCCACCGCCGTGCGGATCTTGTCCGAGGAGCCGAACCTCGACGGCGTGGGCGCGGCGTTGCGCGACGTCGTGGCGCAGACCCTCCAGAAGGATCCGGCCGTCCGGCCGACCGCTCGGGAGCTGCTGGATCGGCTGGTCTCGCTCGGCGCGACCTCCCACGTCTCCAAGGACGTCCTCCGCCCGGCCGCCGCCGCCCAGGCCATGGAGCCCACCTCGCTCGGCCTCCTCGGCGACGGCGAGGACACCGGTCCGATGGTCGTCTCGACGCGACGACGCCGGTCGCTCGTGCTCGTCGCCGGGCTCGCCTCGGTCGCGCTGCTCGCCGCCGGCGGCGTGTTCTTCTCCAGCTATCTGCTCAAGAAGACCGACGCGAACGCCAACACCCCGACCACGCCCACGCCCTCCCCGTCGGCCGTCGTGTCGGTGGCGGATTCGCCGTTGCCCACCGTCTCCCCCACCGCCGACCCGCTTCCCCAGCTCAAGGCCCCCCTCGGCTGGTACGAGATCATTCCGCCGAGCGCGCTCACGGCCCCGCAGTACTGGCAGGAAAGCACCGCGTGCAAGTTCAGCCCCGACGGCTACACCGCCGCCACGAACACCGGCGTCGCGCAATGCCACATCAATCCGCCCCGCGACGCCCGTGACGTCGCGGTCGGCGTCCGCCTCACCCTGGGCACGCCGAAGACCTGCGCCGCGTTGTGGTTCCGCTTCTCGCCCAAGACCGGCGGGTACGCGATCAGGCTGTGCCCGGATTCGGTGACCCTGTACGACTACCGGCCGCCCGCCAAGCCGGGCGGGAAGTGGACCTCGGTGAAGGTCAACGACTGGCCGCAGCCGGCCGGGACGTCGCTGGCCGTGAACGTGCCGATCAACGTCGAGATGGTCGTCGACGCCGATCGCGTCTCGCTGACCCTCAACGGCCGCCCGCAAGGCGCCCGACCACTGTCGCAATTGGACTCCGGTTCGGTGGCGATGGGGATCTACCAGCTCGGGACGGCCAAATCGGCGTACTCGGTGATGTTCACCGATTTCACCCTGTGGGAGGGACCGACGGTCACGGCCTCGCCGTCGCAGTCGGTCAGTCCCAGCTCGTCGCCGTCGCCGAAGGTCTCGAAGACCCCGAGCCGCAGCCCCACCGCGGGACCCACCGTCAGCCCGTGACGGGGTCGAATCGGGAAAACGGTTGCCTCCGACAATCGCCGGATTTCGCCCCGGAATCCGCCGTACGCTGGAAGAAATCGAACGGGGGTGACCTGCATGAACACCATCGAAGTGAAGTCGTTCGAGAAGCCCGACGAGACCCGGCCCTTCCAGGGCAACGGGATGGCCGACATCGTGATGCTCGGGGGCAAGCCGGTCGCACGGGGGACGTTCGAACCCGGCTGGAAGTGGTCGAAGAACGTCAAGCCGCTCGCTGGTACCGAGTTATGCGAGGTACAGCACCTCATCTACTTGTTGCAAGGCCGGATGGTCGTCCATATGAAGGACGGTTCCGAGCAGGAGCTGACACCGGGTGAGGTGGCTTTCGTCCTGCCCGGCCACGATGCCGAGGTGATCGGCAACGAGGCGTGCATCGCCCTGGACTTCGGCGAGATCGCGACGTACGCCAAGCCGAGCTGATCGTCGAACGAACGGAAGGCGTGGGCCGACGGGCCTACGCCTTCTTCGTGGGCCGGTCGGGCCTACTTGAGCCGATCGGCCCTTTTGGGCTGGTTCAGCCGGATCATGTTCCCGGCCGGATCGCGGAACGCACAGTCGCGTACGCCGTAAGGCTGGTCGGTCGGCTCCTCCAGCACCTCGGCCCCGGACGCCCGGATGTGCTCGAAGGCGGCGTCGACGTCGTCGGTCGTGAAGACCAGCCCGCGCAGCATGCCCTTGGCGAGCAGGTCCGCCTGCTTGTCTTTGTCCTCCGTCGAGGCCTCCGGATTGGAGTCGACGGTCTCGATCGTGATCTGCAGCTCCGGCTGACTCGGCGGGACGACCGTCACCCAGCGCATGCCCTCGAAGCTGACGTCGTTGCGGACCTCGAAGCCGAGCACGTCACGATAGAAGCCCAGGGCCTTCTCATGGTCGTCCACCAGAATGAAGCAGTGCGAAACCTTGATGTCCATGGCCGTCACGTTACGCTGACGACCCCGTCCGAGCGGTGCGGCTCGGCCGCGTACGCATCTTGGTGAAGCAGGCCGGAATAGCCGCCACCGCCTCGTGTCTCCTCGCCCGGTAAGCGCTCGGCGTCTCCCCGACCAGCTCGGTGAACCGTGAGCTGAACGAGCCGAGCGAGGTACAGCCGACCGCGAAGCAGACCTCGGTGACGCTCAGATCCCCGCGCCGCAGCAAAGCCTTCGCCCGCTCGATCCGGCGGGTCATCAGATAGCTGTAGGGCGTCTCCCCGAACGCGGCCCGGAAGCTCCGCGCGAAATGGCCCGGCGACATCAGCGCCTGCCGGGCGAGCGCGGGCACGTCGAGCGCCTCGGCGAAGTCACGGTCCATCCGGTCGCGCGCCCGCCGGAGCCGGACGAGGTCCTCCCGGTTCACCCGTCCAGCATCGCACGCCGGCCTCGATCCGACGCGCCAGCCGCCGCGTACACGGACGTTTGCATGCTGTGGCCGGGGCGACGAGACTGACCGGACCGGAGAGGGAGGCGCCAGATCTTGGGTAAGCGAGCCACGGCCGCGCTGACGGCGGCGAGCATGGCAGGAATCTTCCTGGTGAGCGGCTGTGCGTTCCGGGAGGCGATCTGCCCCTCCGACGAGTACGCGGTCGCGGCAGTGCACAGCACCACCGGCCGGACCTGTGTGAAGGACGGCCAATCGCCGCCGGCCGGCTACGTCCGGTTCCCCGAGGGCAAGGTGCCCAAGCACGTCGACGACGAGTGGGACCGGTACTGGCAGGATCACTCGCTCGACGAGAACGGCCGCGAGGTCAGCCCCTGACCGGCCCGGCCGTTGCGTGGAGCACCCGCTGTCAGCGCGCCGTGAGGACGCAGAACTGGTTGCCCTCCGGGTCGGCGAGGACGTTCCACACGACGTCACCCTGGCCGACGTCGGCGAAGGTCGCGCCGATGGCCTGCAGCCGGGCCACCTCGCCCGCTTGATCATCATCGGGGTACGGCGCCAGGTCGAGGTGCATGCGGTTCCCCACGGCCTCCGGACCCTGTGTGCGGATGAACTCCAGGTACGGGCCGACGCCCATGGCCGAACGCAGCCGCGCGAAGTCGTCGGTCACCTCGTGCACGGTCCAGTCCATCGCCTCGCCCCAGAACCGAGCCAAGGCCGGTGGGTTCGCGCAGTGGACGACCACCGCGGCGATCGGCCCGGTGTCCCGGTAGATCTCCCGCGGCTCGAGCACACAGAAGACGTTGCCCTCCGGGTCGGCCAGGACCGTCCACGGCACATCACCCTGGCCGACATCAGCGGGCGTCGCACCGAGGTCCGTCAACCGCGCGACCAACTCCGCCTGGTGGGCCGCCGAGGTGGTGGCGAGGTCGAGGTGCGCGCGGTACTTCACGTTCTCGGGGTCCGGGACGCTGACGACATCGATGCCGATACCGGCGGGGTCCGGGTAGACGAAGCCTGTGGGTTCGACGTTGGTCACACTGGGTCCTTCGCTGGAAAGGCCCCAGCCGAGCGCTTCCGCCCAGAACCGGCCAAGCGCCGAGTCATCCCGAGCCTTGAAGTTCACCTGAACAAGTCGCAGCGGCACGTGCCGATCATAAAGCTAGAGATCATGGGGCTGCGACGGTACCGGCGGAGGAAAGATGCTCGGCGCCGGCCGACTGCGGCAGTGGAAGCACACCTGTGCGCAACTGCGGGTTGAGCCGTGCGATGAGGCCGATGCCGACCAGGCAGGCGAGGCCGCCGAGCAGTAGCGACGCACCACCCGAGGTGAACGCCGCGACGGCGCCCGCGCGTACGCCGCCCAACTCGGGACCGGCCACGCCGACGATGTGCTCCAGCGAGGCGACACGGCCACGATAAGTGTCTGGAGTGGATGCCTGGACCACGGTTCCCCGCGAGACCACCGCCCAGGTGTCCGCGCCGCCGGCCAGCGCGAGCAGCGCGAGTACCACCACCAGGTGATCGGCCACTCCCACCAGCGCGAGTGCGCCACCCCAGACCGCTCCGCACACAAGCAATATCGTCCCCGGACGCGCACCGCGCGTTGCGAGGCCGGAGAGCATGGACGCGATCAGGCCGCCCACGGCGACCGACGTCAGGAAAAGTCCGAGCACACGCGGCGAACCTCCGAATTTCTCCTCGTTGATGGCGGGGAAGAGGGCGACGGGCATCGCCAGGACGGTCGCACTCAGATCGGCCAGCAACGCGCCGCGTACGAGCGGGGTGCGGATCGTGAATCGCAGCCCCTCCCAGACGGCAGACATCCCCGGCCGACCATCGGGGGCCGTCGCCGCAGGCGGCAGGCCACGCAGACCCAGCAGCGCCGCCACGAACGTGGCCGCGTCGAGGAGAAAGCAGACCTCGCTCCCCCACGCGGCCGTGATCACACCGGCCAGGGCCGGACCGAGCAGCATCGACAACTGGAAGGACATGTGGTTGAGCGCGAGGCCGGCCGCGAGCCGATCGGCGGGCAGCATCTGCGTGACGATGGCGCGGCGCGCCGGTGACCCGACTGCGGAGAGCCCGGCAGCGACGGCGGTAAGCGCGAACATCGCCCAGACCTGCCCGAAAGCGGCCGCTGCGGCGAAGAGCACACTGGTCGCGATCTGCCCGAGAGTGGCACTCCGAGCGAGCCGCACTCGGTCAAGATGATCGATGAAGGCGCTGCCGACCAGTGCGAGCGTGATCAGCGGGATCGCCGCGAAGAGGCCGATCAAACCGACATAGAACGGGTTGTGCGTGGAGTCCCAGACGCTGAAGGCGACGGCGAACGTCGTGAGGTTGCTGCCGAAGCCGGACGCGGTGGTGCCAAGCCACAGTCGGCGGAAGGCTCGCTGCTCGCGGAGCGGTCCGATATCGACCAGCGCCTTCATCGTGCCGGCCGCAGGTTGTCATGGAGACGCTGGATGAACGTCCGCCGGGCGACGGCCGCGCGGATGTCGCTGGTCATCGCGTAGGGGATCTCCCGCTCCACCTCGGCGATCGCCGACTCCGTCGCCCGCCACCCCGCCTTGAGCAACGGCATCGCCTCGCACGCCTTCGTCGTCAGCTTGATCCGCCGCATCCTGGCGTCCTCGCTCGGCGCGTCGTCGACCAGCTCCTCCTGACGCATCGCGGCGATGGTCTGGCTCGTCGCCGAGTGGGTGACCTTCATGGGCTCACTGTAACAGCACTTATATAAGTGCCGTTACAGTTGGCATGACGACTCGGGGCGCTCAGCCGGCGACGGCACCGATGACGATGACCGCCAGGCCCAAGACGATGGAGACCCCGCCCATGAAGCGGGTGATCCCCGGGTTCTTCGCAGCGATGCGCAGCGGCTTGACGTGCTCGAAGCGGTCACCGACTCGGTACGACCACCAAATTCTGGCCACGCCGATGAGGACGAAAAGGAGACCGACGAGCAGCGACCCCCACGGGCCGAGCTGCTGTCGAGGCTCAGCGGTCTCGAAGCTCATGAGGCTGTTGATAGCAGGCGGAGCCGACTACGGTCGACCGCCTTCTCGCCGGTCGGCGCAACGCCGACGCCCTGAATCGGCCGAAGTGGCACGGATGTGGCACGCAGGGCATCAGAGGAAGCGAAATCAGAAACGCCCTGGCTGGAGGCTAAGCCTCTGACCAGGGCGTCTTGGTACTTACTACGGGTGGAGACGAGGGGACTCGAACCCCTGACCCCCACACTGCCAGTGTGGTGCGCTACCAGCTGCGCCACGTCCCCGCAGGTCGCTCGGTCGCCCGAGCACTCGCACGATATTACACGGCCGCCGACCAACGGCGAAATCGGGTATGACTAGTTCAGCGACGGGTCGGACGGGTAGTGGGCGACCGCCGCGAGCAGGCCGCCCTGGCGCCGCCACACCATGCCCCAGAGATCATCCGGCCGGGCGGAGAAGGCGTCGGAGGGCAGCGACTGGCAGACGTGCCAGGAGCCGGTCGCGATCTCCCCTTCCAGCTGGCCGGGTTCCCAGCCGGCGTACCCGGCGAAGACCCGGACGGTGTCGAGGCGCTCGCGCATGCCGGCCGGATCGCGGGACAGGTCGACGGTCCCTATCTGGCCGACGACCCGGCTGAAGCCGAGAAACCCGGCGACCCCGGAGCGCGCGCGGGCGACGCAGATCGCCGAGTCGGGCTGGACCGGGCCTCCCTCGAACAGGACCGCCGGATCGGGGGTGAGGCTCTCCCAACCGGGCAGGACTTCGCGGACGGACGTGCCGGTCGCGCGGTTGAGGACGACACCGAGGGCGCCTGACTGCTCGTGACCGAGGATCAGGACGACGCTGCGCTCGAAGTTGGGATCGCGCAGGCCGGGCGTAGCGACCAGCAGATGACCCGTCAGCTCCATGCGCTCCACGCCCGATGTCATGGCTTGCACCATATCCGTCCGCCCCGGTTGCGGATAAGGTCATGCTCCATGAGCCGGAGCGCAGACCTCGCAGTGATCGGCGGATCAGGACTATATGCACTGCTCCCCGACGCGGTCGAGCAGAAAGTCGACACTCCTTACGGAGACCCGTCCGACGTGATCACGATCGCTGATGTGGGGGGCCGGAGCGTCGCTTTCCTGCCGCGGCACGGGCGTGATCATCGGCTGCCGCCGCACCGGATCAACTACCGCGCGAACCTGTGGGCGCTGCGGTCGCTGGGCGTACGCCAGATCCTGGCCCCGTGCGCGGTCGGCGGGCTGCGGCCGGAGTTGGGGCCGGGCACGTTCGTCCTGCCGGACCAGGTGATCGACCGCACCACGTCCCGCGTACGCACCTTCTTCGACGTCGGGGCGGTGCATGTGAACTACGCCGACCCGTACTGCCCGGCGGGGCGGTCGGCGGTGCTGCGTACGGCGGCGGAACGGGATCACGCGATCGTCGACGGCGGCACGATGTTCGTCATCGAGGGACCGCGGTTCTCGACCCGGGCCGAGTCGCGCTCGTACACCGCTGCGGGCGGCAGTGTGATCAACATGACTGGCGAGCCCGAGGCGACCCTCGCCCGGGAACTGGGGCTCTGCTACACCTCGATCGCGCTCGTGACGGATCTGGATGCGGGGGTCGAGGGCGACCACGGAGTCACACAGGAAGAGGTCTTCCGAGTCTTCCGGGAGAACACCGAACGGCTGCGTGATCTACTAGTCGCCACGCTCGCGCAGCTGCCGGCGGAGCGCACGTGCCCGTGCCCGTCCACTCTGGACGGCCTGACGCTTCCGTTCGAGCTGCCCTGATCGGATAATCGCCACCCGGTCGGCGATCACCCGGCCGGGAAGCACACCGCCGGGAAGAGTCAGCCCGGCTCGCCGAGGTCCGTGCAGTAGGCCTCGTAGAGCAGATTCGCGCCACGTTGGCGATGGGAACTGACGTCCTCGACGATGTCGCGGGCCCAGTCCCGTAAGCGGTCGACGTCCACCGGCTCGGTCGGCGGCGAGGCGTCCAATGCGGCCAGGATCGCTCGATGGTCCTCGACGAGGGCTTGTACGCCCGGCGCCAGCCGTGGCGCGTCCCGCAGCACTTTCGCGTACGCACCGCCGGGACCTTCGGTGTCGCGTACGTGGGCGAGCAGTTCTTCGCGGAGGGCTTGTACTCCGGCGACGACCCGATGGGTCCAGCCGTCCCCGGCGGGTGGCATCGCCACCGTCTTGGCCAGGCCTCCAACGGCGAGTGGAAGTTCGTACGACATCCCGCACCTCCCCGGAACAGCGGGGCTGGAACTTCGATGGTCCCGCGCTCCGGCCGCGCTGTCCAGGGGTGAGGTGGGTCAACCGTGGCGTTGATCATGGAGTTTCCAGTCCCGACACACCGTCGAGACCACGGTTAACTCCATGATCAACGCGTGAAGGGGGGTGGGTTAGGACTGGGTGTGGCCGAGGGGGCCGCTGACGGCGGTGGCGATCGCGGCTTCGGCGTCGGCCGGCACGCCGGCTCCGACGACGTACACCGTGTCGATCGAACCAGACGTCTTGACCAGCCACTGCTTGGTCGCGTCGTCCACACCGGACGGACCGACCAGGAGCACCTGCCCGCCGAACGTGTGGGCGAGCGCGATCGCGAGCGCGGTCTCGATCGGGGAGGCGGGGTCGGCCGCGACCGCGACCCGCGGGCCGCCAGACAGCAGGTCGGCCAGTGTGGCCACCGCGGAGTCGCCTTCGACGGCGACCGGGATGACCTCGGTCTTCGAGGACTTGCCGGGCCAGCCGCCCGCGAGCGCCTGCTGCGCGGCGCTGCCGATCGCGTACACCTCGGAGCCCTCATAGAGCCCCTGGAGCGCCGTCTTCGTAGCGGCGGGCAGGGTGGAGCCGTCGGTGAAGAGGATGCCGCCCGTGTTGGCCACACCGGCGACGGCGGCGGTCAGCTTGGCGTCCTTGCTGTCCACGACGTAGACGTTGTCGATGTAACGCACTTCCTTGGCAGCGGCCGCGGCGAGGGCGACGGGGTCCGCGCCGGTGATGCGCTGGGTGCGGTAGCCAGCCTTCTTGAGGGCCGACTCGGTCGCGGCCGACACCACGTCCGTCCCGCCGACCAGGTAAACGGTCGGTCCGTCGAACGACTTGTCGATCTTGCCGAAGATCCGGGTCAGCTCCTCCTGGACCGGCGCGTCCAGGTTCGGGCCGGAGGTGAACAGCGTCGGGCCGTGCGCCGCCCAGGACAGCTGCGCGGCGAGCAGGGCGGTCTCGGGCTTCGCGGCCGACGTGAGGACCGCCCCGTTCGCCGGGTGCACGTCCTCGGTCTGCATGTACTGCTTCATCGTCGGGTAGCGCAGCTTGGACGCGGCGATGGACATCGCCACCGGGTCCGCGCCGGTCACCCGGGACACCTTGTCGCGGGCCACCGGCAGGTAGGCGGCCACTCCCGGGG
Source organism: Hamadaea sp. NPDC051192 (assembly GCF_040682475.1). Taxonomy (NCBI): domain Bacteria; kingdom Bacillati; phylum Actinomycetota; class Actinomycetes; order Micromonosporales; family Micromonosporaceae; genus Hamadaea; species Hamadaea sp. NPDC051192. The sequence goes on along the minus strand of NZ_JBFBAZ010000036.1, from coordinate 52,739 downwards.
TCGCGGACACCTCCTGCTTGTCGCCACCGGCCGCGGCCACGCTCTCGATGCCCGTCGAGGTCGAGTACGCCACCCGCTTGCCGTCGGCCGACCAGACGAGGTGGCTGGGCGACTGGGCGCCGGTGGTGATCGTGTGGGGCTTCGAGGTCTTCTTCTGGCTGAACTCGACGGCTGCGACGGCGACCTGACCGTCCTTGGCCACGTACGCGACCTGCTTGCCGTCGGGCGACAGCGCCGGGTCCTTACCGGCGGCGATCTTGGTGCCGTACGGCTCCCGCTGGTTGACGTCGATGACCCAGACGTCGCTGCCCTTCGAGGTCGTCGCCGTGTACGCCACCTCGCCCACCCCGGCCACGAACTCGGTGCCGATCACGGCGTTGGCCTCGGCCGCCCCGGTCTCGGGCAGGTCCGGGCCGAGGTACGCCTCGGTGACCGTCTCCTTCCGAGTCGTGACGACGGAGCCGTTGGAACCGACCTGCATCAGCCGGGAGACGCCCTTGGCGTCGGTCTCGGTGAACAGGATTCGGTAGCCGAACCAGGTCGGCTCCGACCGGGTGGCCCCCGCCTTCGCCTTGGTGACCGCGACGCGGCTACTGCCGTCGGGCCGGCTGGTCGAGATGTTGCCGTCCCCGTCGACGAACGCGATCCGGCTGCCGTCGGGCGACCAGGCGGCGTCCTTGACCGTCGTCGGGAAGGTGACCTTGCGGTCGCCGATCCGCACGACGGCGGTGCCGTCCGAGATGAGCACGGCGCCGGCCGTGATGGCCGGGGTGGACGAGGCGCTCGGTTCGGCCCCGGGGTCCTTCTTCTCCCCGCAGGCGGCGAGGACGGCGACCGAGGCGATGAGGACAGCAGCAGTGGCGGCCCGCTGACGGGCGAGCAGAGTACGCATTGATTCTCCTGGCTGAGGGGCACCGCATCCCCGAACTCACGGCGGATGCCGAGCGGAACGGTATCAGCGAACGTCCAGATAGGTGGTGAAGCGGCGGGTCGCCGATTCCTCATCCGACAGGAGATAGTCCGGGCACTCGGGCGTTGCCGCGGTGGATTGCGAGATAGCCGACACCAACACCGGCAACTGTTCCTCGCCACTGTCGTGCGGCAGGAACTCGACGACGTCGACGAACCGGAACATCATGACGTCGGCGTACCGGAATTCAAGGCTCCCGAAGCCGACGACGGCCCCGCCCGCGCTCTTGCGTTCGCCCCGCACCATGCCGGCGTGGGTGCCGTCCTGGCCGCGCCGGGCGGTCGACTGGGCGAGGTAGGGGCAGACGACGGCGGCGTACAGCATGCAGTCGCGATGCCCCGGAGCCTCCACAGTGGCCGCCTCGTTCCGGTACGCCCGCCCGGCCGCCATCGCCGCCGCGATGGCCTCCGCCTCGGCCCCGCCGACCACTCGCCAGACCGGTCCGGCTGCCATCGGCGTACCACAGATGGAGCAACGCCGTTCCACCGCGCAGAGATAGCTGCGCGCGGTGCCGGTGGCCGCGAAGCGTGGCTGCCCGTCGGCCCAGGGGGTGATCGCGAGGACCGGGTAGCCGCGATCGTCGCGGGGGCGGGCCGCGACGGCGGCGGGCATGGGAACGTCGGCCGGGCGCACCAGCCAGTTCCTACCGGCCGGCGCGATCCGCGTCAAGACCGGGCGGGGCAGACCACCAGATCACTCGGCGCCGGCACGCGGGCCTGATCGGAGCAGTCGAAGCGCGCCGCTATCAGCCCCTGGACCTCCGCGTCGGCCCTGGTGACGCGGAACCACGAGGAGCTGATGACCACATAGCGCGCGGTCTTGTCGTCGGTCAGGCAGCGCAGGTTGTCGCTGTAGCTGGGATAGTCGCGGACCTGGGGCAGATAGGTGCTGCGCTGCAACCACTGCGGCGAGGGATAGCGGCAGGCCGTCGGATTTCCCATCTTGTACGCGACGTTGCCGAACGCCAGGTACAGCACGGGGGTGTCCCGGCCGAGCCGAGTGCTCAAGCCGTCGAACGCCGAGTTGTCGACCCCGAGGCCGTTCCAGGCGTTGGCGTTGTAGCCGCTGAAGGCGTACGCGCTGCCCGGGAGGCTGGCCGGCAGCATGGCCAGGGTCGCTGCGGCCGTCCCGGCGACCGCCGTCCACCGGCTGGGCTGATCCGTGCGAGCACCTCGGGCGGCGAGACCGGCCCAGACGGCGATCAACACCGCGCCCAGCAGGTACGCCTTCGAGACCAGGCCGAGCTGCGTCAACCGCCAGTCGACGGGTTGCCGCAGCAGGACGGCGCTCGCGAGCGAAGCGGCGAGCAGCCCGATCCCCAGCGGCAGCCGGGCTCGCCGATTCGCGCCGAAGGCGGCTCCCCAGACGCCGGCCGCGAGCACGGGCACCACCGCGAAGTGGTACATGAACCACTCGCCTTGGGCGTACGCCGAGGAGACGGACAGCCCGGCGATCACCACAGCCAGGGCGTAGTACCGGAGACGGCGGCGAGCCAGGACGACCACCGCCGCCGGTGCGAGCACCACGATCGGGCTCACGATCATGACGTCGTACGCCGCCTTCCGGAAGCTCCGGAAGTCGGTCAGGTTGGGCGCGTGGTGGATCGGCGAGTTGTGCACCAACGCGGCCTGGTCGTTGAACCAGATCCACTCCCAGGGCAGGAACTGTTTCGTCAGGACGTACCAGATTCCGGTGAAGGCGATCGCCGCCACGGCCGTCCACAGCGCCCGGCGTACGCACAACACCGCGATCAGCAGCAGCGCGATCACCGCGATAGGGGCGGTCGCGAGCTTCACGGCGATGGTCAGGAACGTGGCGAAGCCGCCCAGCAGCGCACCGAGCCACCAGCGGCGAGGCGCACCCGCCGCCCCGACCGCCAGCACCCCGGCCACCACCGCGACCCAGTCCGGCTGCAGGTAATGCCAGGGCGGTGAGATCAGCAGCGCGGCCGTCGTCGCGAGAGCACTCACCGCGGCGACCGCGGGGCGGCAGAACCGGCGCAGCCCGAGATACAGCACGATCCCGATCAGGATGATCACGAGGTCGGCTTCCAGCCGGACGATCGCGTTCCGCGCGGCGAACGAGTCGGCGCCCGGCAGGAGATCCCGGAAGCCGTCGAGGCCCGCCAGGAACAGCCGGTACGCGATGGGCCGCGCGACGAAGACGTCCCAGACGCTCACCCCGCCGCGGCCGGCGGCTTCGAGCCCGCTGAGCGCGTACGCGACGTCGCCGTTGAGCGGCAGCCACAACGTCAGCAGCAGGGCGGGCAGCAGCGCGAGCGCGGGCAGCCACCGCGTCCGGTTCCGCATCTTCGCCGCCCGCGCCGGCCCGTCTTGCCCGGCTGCGGCGGTGGTTTCCTTGCCCGCCTCGGCGGGGTCACTGAGCGTCACGTCCGACTCCGTCGAAAGGCCTGGTCAGGAACCGACGTCACGGTAAGTTAGTCGCCTTGCTGTTTCCTGGGCGTCAACTCACCAGTTGACCAATGAGAGCATTATTCACCGATTTGACCGGTGTGACGGGGATAACGGGATGACTCGGTGGGGTGGAGACGCTAGGATTAACGAAGTCGTTCATCCAGAGCGGCTCCCTCCAGGGGGTGACAGGTTTCGACCGCGTACGTTGCGGTAGGAGAAGCGAGCCGAGGAAGTCGACGCCGTCTCGTTAATCGACGTCGAAAACCTATAAGCGCCAAGGTTAATCGCGCTGACCTCGCTCTCGCCGCCTGAGGCGAGTAGCAGGTCTGTCGGTCTAGGGGTGCCTACGCCCTAGTTCACCGGCATCAGTAAGTAGGCTGGCCAATCCGGTCCTGTCGCGGGGCTGGGGCGGCGAGATCAATCGCGACTGGGCCCGTCACACCGACTCGCTCGTGTGATCGGTGGGGCCGAGAAAGGCATAGCGAGCTGCGCTCGGAGAAGCCCTGCCAATGCGGCGAGGGACCGGGGTTCGATTCCCCGCACCTCCACTTGGCGAAGGCCCCGGACCACCCGGTCCGGGGCCTTTCTCCTGCCCGCGAGCGTCAGGCTTTGGTGCAGGTGGTGCCGTCGACCTCGCAGCTGGTCACTCCCCCGCTGCCGATGCCGAGCAGCGCCCCGCCGCTGAAGGTCACGATGAAGGCGACGTCGCTCCCCGAGTTCACGACCTTGCTCGCGTCCTTCGGCGTGATCGTGACCTGCTCGCCCGACTTCGAGACCTGCACCGACCCCGAGTTCGAGTCGACGCTCGCACCCGACGGGACTTTGAGGACGACGGTCCAGCCGCTGTGCGGCGAGGTGCCCGGATTGTGCACGGTCACCGTCACCGCGACCTGGTAGCCCAGCAGGCCGGTGGAACTCTGGGTGGCGTACTCGGCGGTGAGGGCGGGATTCCCGGTGGCGGGACCGCTGGCCGACGCCTCCAGGCTCGGCGAACCCGACGGGCTGCCGGAGGCCCCCGGTGACGGGGTGCCGCTCGGCGAGAGCGTGCCCGGTCCGGTGGGACCGCCGCTCGGCAGCACGAACGGCGACTGCTCGGGCAGGGCGAACGCCGGGTCGTGGGTGGCCACCGGATACGAGGCGGGCGGTCCGTCCACATGCACCGGCCGGGTGAGCCACAGCCAGCCCACGGTCACCACGATCATGGCCACCGTCACCGTGATCGCCGTTGCGCGTACCCGCTCCTGAAGGGGGAACGCGGCGGCGAGCCGGCCCACAGGGCCGTGCGGCGGCGGGGTGATCTCGGCGCTGTCCTCGTCGATCGGTACCGGATGGTCGCGCACCCCGGCCAGGACCGACGGGTCGCTGAGCGCCCACGGATCGGACGGGTCGCCCAGGTCCGCGCGGGGCGGCGCGGCCGACGGCAGCTCGTTCTCGATGCCCACCGCCGCGACCACCGGTTGCTGCACGCGCTGCCGCGGGATCGCGCCGGGCTCGCCCGCCCGCTCCAGGACCGCGAGCAGTTCCTCTCCGAAGAGCTGCTGGTACGCGCGACGCAGTTCCCGCCGCCGGAGCGTGCCGTTCACCCCGAGGAAGCCGGTCTGGCTGACCCGCAACCGCGTGCCGCCGGTCAGTTCCTCCAGCTCCCAGCGCACCTCGGCGTGCAGTTGGTCGCCGCGCCACCGCATCACGAGCAGCCGCTCCGGGCCGACCGAGACGACCTCGATGTCGAACGGCCCGGTGAACCCCGGGATGCCGTTCGGGATGGCACGGCCGACCGCGCCGGGCAGCGGCTCCAGGTCGGTCTCCATGAACCACGTGGCGAGCACCCGGCGATCCGTCAGCGCCCGCCACACGCGGTGCGGCGGGTGCGGGAGATCGACATCAACGTTTATCTCGCTCACGAGCTGAAATATATTCCGTCTTCGGCCGGGAACGCTGTCCGGCATTTGCCGGATGCCGCGTCACGACAAGGCGCAGGGAAACTGCTTTCCGTCGATGGTGCAGGTGGCCGGAAGGCCGAGGGTCGCACCCCGAGTGCGATACGCCACGAATCCGAAGTCGACGGATGTGCCGGCGGCCAGCGCCTGCTTGGCCGTGAACGTCATCTCGGCCCCGCTGAGCGTATCGGCGGTGGCGTTCCACGGCGAGTCGAGGCGGACGGCCTTCGAGAAGACGATCTTCACCTGCCAGGTGGCCGCCGACGAGCCCTTGTTGGTGATCTTGTAGTGGACCACGAAACCGTCCGACCACACCTGGCTGGACATCACCTCGGCGGTGGTCGTGGCGGTCATGGACTCGGCCGACGGGCTGACCGACGCCGACAGGCTCGGGCTCGCCGACCGGCTCCGGGTCGGACGGGGCGTGGCCGGGCTGGGACTCAGGCTCGCCGTCGGGTCGACGGTGGGCGACGGCAGCACCGTGGGCTCCAGGCTGATCGAGACGTCGATCGGGCCCGGAGTGTCCGAACTCCACGGGTAGACCAGCGGATCGCCGCCACCGTGGCCACCGGCGAGCGCCCAGCCCCCGACGACCATGATCAGCGTCAAGGCGACGCCGCCCGCGCCGATCAGCAGCGGACTAACCGTGCGGCCACCCCGGCGGCGCTCGGTGGCGGGCTCGTCGGCGAAGTCCTCGGCGTACCCGGCATGATCGGCGTGATCGGCGTCCCCGGCCGGCGCGGCGTCCTCGTCGGACGGTTCCGCCGCCGCGGTGACCGCCGGCAACACCACCGTCGGATCCGCCGCGGCGAACTGCTCGTCGTCACGCCGGTGCCTAGCCACTGCGCACGTCCTCCCAAGGCCGAGGGGATGAAGCCTCAGCGGAGATTACCGTCTGCGCGCGCCGCGAACCCTTGCCCGGTCGGCTATTCGATTCCCTTGTTCCGGCGGCCGAGGGCCCGCTGGATCTCGCGGTTGGCGTCCCGGGTGGCGAGATCCTGCCGCTTGTCGTAGGACTTCTTGCCGCGCGCGAGCCCGAGTTCCACCTTGGCCCAGCCGTCGGAGAAGTAGAGGCTGAGCGGGATCAGGGTCAGCCCCGACTCGGTCAGCTTCCCGAGGATCTTCTGGATCTCGGTGCGGTGCATCAGCAGCTTCCGCGTACGCCGCGGGTCGTGGTTGGTCCACGTGCCCTGCGTGTACTCCGGGATGTGCAGCTGATGCAGATAGATCTCGCCGTCACGCTCCTGGCCGAACGCGTCGACCAGCGACGCCCGGCCCATCCGCAACGACTTGACCTCGGTGCCGGTCAGCACGATCCCGGCCTCGTACGTGTCGAGGATGGCGTAGTCGTGGCGGGCCTTGCGGTTCGTCGCGACGACCTTGCGGCCCTTCTCCCGTGGCACGGCTGCTCATCCTCCTGGTGCTTAATCAACCGTGCGAGTCTACTCGGGCGCTAGCAAAGACACCCAGGCAAATACGGCAGGGGGTTCACCGGGCGGCCGTCGAGGCGTACCTCGAAGTGGAGGTGGTTGCCGGTGGAGGCGCCGGTGGTGCCGACCCGGCCGATCAACTGCCCCTGGCGTACGCGCTGCCCGTCCGACACGAGGATGCGGGACTGGTGGCCGTAACAGGTGCTCATCGTCTTCCCCCGCGCCTGCCCATGGCGTACGCAGGTGTAGTTGCCGTAGCCGCCGGCCCATCCGGCGTAAGAGACCACCCCGTCGGCGGCCGCGTAGATCGGCGTACCGCCGTCGGCGGCCAGGTCGACCCCGGCGTGCAGCTGCCAGACGTGGTAGTACGGGTCGTAGCGATTGCCGAAGTCACTGGACTTCCAGGCGTTGCGGACAGGGATGAGCAGCCGGGCGCCCGGGCGCAGCACCGGTCCCCGGTTCTTCTGCGCCGCCTCCCAGGCGCGCAGCCGATCGGAGATCCGATCGGACTCCTCCTGCTGCTCCCGGTACTGCCGCAGGACGGTGGCGCGCTCCGAGTCGGCGACGTCGCTGGCGGACTTCCGCTCGGCGACCAGCTTGACCAGATCGGCCTGGGCGTCGGCCGCCTCCTGCTCGGCCGCCCGCGCCTCGGCGAGCCGATCGTGGGCGAGCTGCTCGGCGTCGGCGGCCGCCCGCCGGGCCAGCTCGGCTTCGTTGGCGGCGGCGCGGGCGGCCAGGCGCGCCGCTCGTGCCTGCCCGATCGCGGCCTGCTCGTGCTCGGCGATCCGCTGGAGGTAGCCGACCCGTTGGACCATCTCCTCGGGCGACCGGACCTCTAGGAGCATGTTGAACTCGGCCACCGCGCTCCCGGTGTACGCCGCCACGGCGAACGCGCTCAGCCGCTCCCGGGCGGCCGTCACCGCCTGCGTCTTCGTCTGCACGACCGTTTCGGCGGCCTGGTGAGTCTGCGCGGCTTCGGCCGCCTTCCGCTCGGCGGTCGCCGACTGGACCGTCGCGGCCGTCACCGAACCCTTGGCCACCGCGATCCGGTCTTCGGCCGCCGGAAGCGCCGCCACAGCCGCCTGATAGCGGGCCACGGCGTCGGCGGCACGTTGGGTGGCACCCTCCAGCGCCGCCCCGGTCCGCTTCAGTTCGGCCTGGATCCGGTTGTAGTCCCCACGCGGATCGTCCGGTCTCGCGTACGCGGACGGCACGCCGATCTGCAGCGCGACTGCCACGGCCACGAGCACGATGACCGACCGCTGAAACCGGTTGCGGCGTCGCATATCGGCAGCTTACCGATATACGACGCCGCAGTGGCGAAATACCCCTAAAAGGGAGCTACTTCTTGATGTACGCCCGGAGCGTGACCCAGCCGGTGACCGCACTGATCAGGGCTCCGATGCCGGCCAGGACAGGCAGCATCAGCAACACCGTGCCCCATTGGATCGGAGTGATGATCTCTTGGAGACTCTTGAGTGAGCCGTCCATGAGGAAGACCTTGCCGGCTATCAGCGCCAGGAAGGCCAGCAGCGAACCGAGGACGGCGGCGAAGACCGCTTCCAGGACGAACGGCGCTTGGATGAACCAGTTCGACGCGCCGACGAGTTTCATGACGGCGACTTCTCGCCGCTTGCTGTACGCCGCGACCTGAATCGTGTTCGCGACGAGCAACAGCGCGGCGACACCCATGGCGATCGAGACGATCAGCGACATGCTCTGGATCGAACTGATGATCCCGAAGATCTTCTCGAGCAGCTTCTTCTGGTCGACCACCTGTTTGATCCCGGCTATCGGCTGGTCTGCCGCTCCGGCCGCCGTGGTCGAGTTCTCGGTCGTGCCCGCAGTGGTACCGGCGGAGGCGCCGGCCGATGCACTGGCCGACGGGGACGGAGTCGTCCCGGTGCCGTCGGTCTCGCCCTGGTTGAGTCCGGCGGCCTGTTCGATGGCCGCCGCGAACTGGGCCGACTTCTCGGGGTCCTTGAGCGTGACCCGGAACGACGCCGGCAGCGACGTGGGCTCCACCGACTTGACCAGGTCGGGCAGGTCCTTGAACTGCAGCTTGAAGCGGTTGTAGGCCGTCTCCTGGTCTTCATAGAAGACCTTCTCGACCGCCGGGTCCTGCTCCAGCCGGGTCTTCAGATCGGCCCGCTGCTGCTCAGTGATGTCAGTGGTGAGGAAGACGGAGACCTGGACCCGGGAGTAGTACCAGTCCTTCATCTCGCCGACCTGCAAGTAGAGCATCAGGCTGGCGCCGAGCATCGTCAGCGACACCGCCATCGTGATGATCATGGCGATCGTCATCGTCACGTTGCGCCACAGACCGACGAAGACCTCGGTCAGGACGTATTTCGCGCGCATCGGGGATATTCCTCCGCCAGGTAGGGGGTTCGGATCGGTCGGTCAGCCAGGTCAGCCGTAGACGCCTCTTGCCTGGTCACGAACGATCCGGCCGCCCTCGATCTCGATCACTCGGCGGCGCATCTGGTTCACGATGTTGGAGTCGTGGGTCACCATCACCACGGTGGTCCCGGTCCGGTTGATGCGATCGAGCAACCGCATGATCTCGATCGACGTGTCCGGGTCCAGGTTACCGGTGGGCTCGTCGGCCAGCAGGATCAGCGGCCGGTTGACGAACGCCCGCGCCACGGCGACGCGCTGCTGCTCACCACCGGACAGCTCGTGGGGGTACCGGTGCTCCTTGCCGCCCAGGCCGACCAGCTCCAGCACCTCGGGCACGACGCGCCGGGCGACGGCCTTCGACTTGCCGATCACCTCGAGGGCGAACGCGACGTTCTCGTACGCCGTGCGGTTGGGCAGCAGCCGGAAGTCCTGGAACACACAGCCGATGGAACGACGGAACTTGGAGATGCTCCAGCCCCGGATGGAGGTCACGTCCTTGTTGTTCACGTGGACCTTGCCCCGGTTCGGGGCGATCTCGTGCAACAACATCTTGATGATGGACGACTTGCCTGAGCCGGACGGACCGATGAAGAAGACGAACTCGCCCTTCTCGATCGAGACCGACACGTCGTCCAGTGAGGGCCGGGACGCCTTCGGATAGGTCTTGGTCACATGCTCGAGCCGAATCACGGGACGAGAGTCTAGCCGGTCCTGCTCGGCTGTGAACCGCCGCGGCCACCCTGCCGAGGACAAACCTTCACCCTTTCGAACAGACCTCGCTGTCCGATCAGCTGGTGGCCGCCTCCATTTGCTGCTGTTTGCGCCAGCGAATGCCCGCCTCGATGAACTCGTCGAGGTCGCCGTCGAAGACCGCGGTCGGGTTACCCGTCTCCTGCTCCGTCCGCAGATCCTTGACCAGCTGGTACGGGTGCAGGACGTAGTTGCGCATCTGGTCGCCCCAGGAGCCGGCGGCGTCCGTCTTCAGGCCCTGCAGCTTCGCCTGCTCCTCCTGCCGCTTGCGTTCGAGCAGCCGGGCCTGGAGTACGCGCATCGCCGCGGCCTTGTTCTGGAGCTGCGACTTCTCGTTCTGACAGGTGACGACGATCCCGGTCGGGATGTGCGTGATGCGTACCGCCGAGTCGGTGGTGTTGACGGACTGGCCACCCGGGCCGGAGGACCGGTAGACGTCGATCCGCATCTCGTTCTCGGGGATGTCGATGTGGTCGGTCTGCTCCACGACCGGCAGCACCTCGACGCCGGCGAAGCTGGTCTGGCGACGCCCCTGGTTGTCGAACGGGCTGATCCGGACCAGCCGGTGCGTGCCTGCCTCGACACTGAGCGTCCCGTACGCGTACGGGGCCTTCACGGCGAACGTGGCCGACTTCAGGCCAGCTTCTTCGGCGTATGACGTGTCGTAGACCTCGGTGGCGTAGCCGTGGCGCTCAGACCACCGCAGATACATCCGCAGGAGCATCTCGGCGAAGTCGGCGGCGTCGACGCCGCCCGCGCCGGCCCGGATGTTGATCAAGGCTTCCCGGGAGTCGTACTCCCCGGACAGCAGGGTCCGGACCTCGACCTCCTCGATCGCCTTGGCGAGCCCGGCCAGCTCGGTGCCGACCTCGGCGACCGCCGACGGGTCGGACTCGGCCTCGGCCAGCTCCAGCAGCACCTGGGCGTCGTCGAGCCGGCGGCGCAGGCCCTCCATCCGGGCGATCTCGCTGTTGACATAGGAGAGCTGGGAGGTCACCTGCTGCGCTCGGGCCTGGTCGTCCCACAGGTCCGGGGCGGACGCCTGCTCCTCCAGTCCCGCCTTGTCCCGGCGCAGCCGGTCGAGGTCGAGTACTCGCTCGACATTGCGCAGCGTGGCATCGAGCTGCTTGAACTGATCGGCGTAGTCCGCGACTGTCACGTCAAACAAGACTACGCGGACTCGCAATCAGAAATACCTCGGTGTGGGCAGTCCGCAACCGCCCACACCGAATTAACCATGTTTACCTGGTTTTACCGGATCGAATCCCTACTTGGTAGGGGCCGTCTTCAACCAGGTGAGGGCGGCCTTGTGGTAGGCGACGGCGAAGTCCAGCGCAGCGGCGCCGTATTCGTCCCCCTCCTTCTTCGCCTCCTTGGCCTGTTCCTTAGCGGTCGCCAGTGCCTCGGCGTGGTACTCGTTGGCCCCCGCCATCAGCTCCTTGAGCTGACCGGCGGTGTGCTGCGACCCGAAAGCCACCCGCAGGGCGGTGGGGTTGCGCAGCAGATCGCGCCCGGGCGGCTCGGCGAGCCAGCGGGTGAACGCCCGCTTGCCGGCCGCGGTGATCGCGTAGGGCTGGCTGGCCCGGGGACCGGGCTTGCCCAGCTTGACGTAGCCCAGCTCGGCCAGAGCCGGCAGCTCGCGATAGACCTGGCTGCGAGTCATCGACCAGTATGCGCCGAGGCGCCGGTCCGCGGCGGCCATGAGCTGGCCGCCTGTCATGGGTCCCTCATGCAGCAAGCCGAGAACGGCTGCTGCGGTTGCGTTGATTCCTGCTTCCGCCATGCCTCTACGCTGCCACTTTGTCGGTCCTCTGTCCACTATTTCCGCTCATTCCACTGTGCACTGTCTTGCGGAGACAGTCCAGGACGGACCAGACGTCCGGACGATCCGCTTGTCACGGTGTCCGATTTATCCTCTTGACGGTGTCATCCTGCTCGTTTACTCTGCCGCTATAGTTAGTCAGTTTGCCTAACAGTTCAGACCCACTAGGATCGCGCACAGCAAGCCGTAGCACGCATGCCACTGCGCGAGGCGAGAGCGAGGGAGCTGAAGATGCTGCGCCACCAGCCGCGGACGGAGTCCGCGGGGCGATTGGCCGGTTCGTCGAAGCTCCTGCGCGCCATGAACGAGAGCGCCACGCTCGCCCACCTGCTCGATCGAGGCACCCTGACCCGGGGTGACCTGCGCGAGCTCACCGGCCTGTCCAAGCCGACCACCTCCGATGTCCTCCGCCGGCTCACCGATGCCGGTCTGGCCATCGTGGTGGGTCATACCCGTGGCGGTCCAGGTCCGAACGCCGAGATCTACGCGGCTAACCCCGCCGCGGCGTACGCGGTGGCCGTGTCCGTCAAAGAGACGACCGATCTGGCCCGTCCTGAGTTCACCGCAGCACTTGTCGACCTCGCCGGTACCGTGCATGCGCGCGTACATGACCGGGTCGACCTGGTGAAGGCAGATCCGCTGGTCGCGATCGAGGAGATCGTCGGCCGGCTGACCACGCTGGCCGGTCTCGACCGGACCGGCATCTCGCACGTCCACCTCGGAGTGCCCGGTTCCTACGACGCCGACGGCGGAGTGATCCGGCACATCGACATCGCCGGGTTCGACCGGGCCGGGCTCGTCGCCCAGCTCGGCGAACGCCTCGGCGCCTCGGTCGCGGTGGAGAACGACGTCAACCTCGCCGCCATCGCCGAACGAGGCCGCGGCGTGGCCGCCGGGCTGCGTACGCCGGAGCGCGCCGGCGGCGACCCGGCGAGCAGCTTCGCCCTCCTCTGGTTCGGCGAAGGCCTGGGTCTGGCCATCGACCTGGGCGGCAGCCTGCTTCGCGGCGCACGCGGCGGAGCGGGCGAGATCGGCTACGTCCCGGTAGGACTGCCCGGCCAGGGTCCGCGGGACATGCAGGAACTCGTCGGCGGCCCGGCCGTCGTCGAGCTGGCCGCGGCCCACGGGCTGACCGCGTCCGGGGCGGCCGACGCCGTCGCAGCCGCGGTCGACGCCGCTGCACACCCCGCCACCGGCGCCGGTGGCCGGGCCGAAGCGGAGAAGTTCCTCGACGAGCTGGCCTGCCGCATGGGCCAGTGCGTCGGCGCGGTGGCCGGCGTACTCGATCCGCCGTTGATCGTGCTAGCCGGCGAGGTCGCCCAGGCGGGCGGCGAAGAACTGGCGCGCCGGGTCCGCGCCGCCATCTCCAGCACCATCCCCCTCGACATCACCATCGCGGTCACCGGCATCGCCGACGACGCGGTCCTACTCGGGGCCGTCGACGCCGGGCTGCGTACCGTGCGGGACTCGCTGATCAACGCACTGCGCGCCAACGTTCCAGTCGGCTGACCGGCCGACCACCCCAGCACCGCACCGCATCCGGCGAGGCCATCGGGCCGTCGCCGCGTTCCCCCATACCTTCTTCAGGGTTCTTCCGAGAGGAGCACCTTCGATGCGTCGTACCCGGATACTGGCCGGGCTCGCCGCGCTGCTGGCCGTCACCGCGGCCTGCACGCCGGCGCCCGAGCCGAAGCCGATCGCCACCCCGGGCGTCGAACCGTCCGGCGAGATCGAGCTGTGGCACTTCTTCACCGACCGTGAGGCCAAGGCGATCGACGGGATCATCGCCGACTTCCAGGCCAAGTACCCGAAGGTCAAGGTCACCGTCAAGGGCGGGCAGGACGACAGCAAGGTGGTCCAGGCGATCGGCGCCGGCACCGGCCCGGACGTCGCGATCAGCTACTCCACCGACATCGTCGGCAAGTTCTGCGCCACCGGCGGCTGGGTCGACCTGACCCCCTACATCCAGCGCGACGGCGTGGACCTCAAGGTCATGCCCGAAGTCGTGCGGTCCTACACCGAGTTCCGCGGCAAGCGGTGTGCGATGCCGTTCCTCGCCGACGCGTACGGCTTCTACTTCAACAAGAAGATGCTCGCGGACGCGGGCATCGCCAATCCGCCCAAGACGCTCGACGAACTCACCGAGGCCGCGAAGAAGCTGACGGTACGCAAGCCGGACGGCACGATCGAGCGCGCCGGTTTCCTTCCCCTGTTCGGGTTCTACGAGAACTCGCCGTCGCACCTCGGCCCGATGGTCGGTGCGCAGTGGCTCAAGCCGGACGGCACCTCCGCGATCGGCGGCGACCCGCAATGGCAGGCGCTGCTCAAGTGGCAGAAGGACCTCGTCGACTGGTACGGCTACGACAAGCTGGAGAAGTTCCGGGCGAGCCTCGGTGACGAGTGGTCGGCCGACAACGCCTTCCAGAAGGGCCAGGTCGCGATGGCCGTCGACGGCGAATGGCGGCTGGCGTTCCTGAAGGACCAGGCCCCGAACGTCGAGTACGGCGTCAGCCCGCTGCCTACCGCCGACGCGAGCCGGTACGGCTCGGGATACATCTCCGGCAACGTCATCGGCGTCTCGCGTACGGCGAAGAACCCGGAAGCCGCCTGGGCGCTGGTCAAGTACCTCACGCTCGACCAGGGCGCGCAGGTCAAGCTCAGCAACGGCATCCGCAACGTGCCGACCCTGACGTCCGCGCTGACCGCACCCGACCTTCAGGTGGACGACGACTTCAAGGTCTTCCTGAGCATCTTCGCCCACGCCCAGAGCGGCACCACACCGCCGAGCGCGGTCGGGCCGGCGTACCAGGAGACCTTCGGGACCTTCGTGGACGCCTGGCAGTCCGGGCAGAAGAAGGATCTGCCCGCCGGTCTGTCGGAAGTGGACAAACAGATCAACGACGTCATCAAGCTGGCCGGCTGACCATGGCCACAGTCACTCTGACGGAGGGCCGGAAGACTTCGGCCCTCCGGCGGGGTGCGCGCGGGTCGCGCCGCCCCCGTCTGGTCGTGCTCACCTTCATCGGACCGGCCCTGCTCGGTCTCATCGTCTTCCTGGGCTATCCGCTCGTCGCCGCCGTGTACTTCTCGTTCACCCGATTCACCCTGATCAACCCGCCGGAGTGGGTCGGCCTGGCCAACTGGCGGTATCTCTTCCAGGACCCCCTCGTCGGGATCGCCGCCCGGAACACGTTGTGGCTGACCGCCGCCATGGTCCCGGCTCGCATCGTCGGAGCATTGCTCACCGCCATGCTGCTCAACGCGATGAAGCGGTCGCGCAGCGCGTACCGGACGCTGTTCTATCTGCCCGCCCTCGCGCCGCCGGTGACCGCGACGATCGCCTTCGTCCTGCTGCTGAAGCCGCAGACCGGGCCGCTGGACACCATGCTGCGGTGGCTCGGGATCGACGGGCCGCGCTGGTTCAACGACCCGGCGTGGGCCAAGCCCGCACTGGTCCTGCTGAGCCTGTGGGCGATCGGCGACCTGATGATCATCTTCGTCGCCGCACTGCTGGACGTGCCGGTCGACCTCTACGAGGCGGCCTCGCTGGACGGCGCGAACGGCTGGCAGAAGTTCCGCTACGTGACCCTGCCGACCATTCAGCCCGTGCTGGTCTTCGCGACGATCACCGGCATCATCGGCTGCGCCCAGTACTTCACCCAGGCCGCGGTGGCCGCGAGCGTCGCGTCCAACCAGGTCACCGGCGGAGGCGGCGTATCGGGCACCTTCGGCTACCCGCAGAACTCCATGCTCACCTACCCGATGTGGCTCTACACCGAGGGCTTCCGCTACAACCTCTTCGGGTACGCCAATGTGCTGGCCCTGTTGCTGTTCGCCGTGTCGATGAGCATCACGGTCATCCTCATCCGCCGGTTCAAAGCTTTCACCAGAGGTGAATCATGAGGCTCAGTACCGGCGGTGACCGATGAACCGGGCGCTGCTCTTCGTGGCCAAGCACAGCATCGCCATCGCGTTGTCGCTGATGTTTCTGGCCCCGGTGCTCTTCCTGGCCCTCACCTCGATGATGACCAGCAACCAGACCTTCACCTCCGATCTGTGGCCGCACTCCTGGCATCCCGAGAACTACGCGGAGGTCTTCTCGAAGACGCCGCTGCTGAAATACCTCGGGAACACGGCGATGTACGCCGGGCTCGCCACCGGCGCGATGCTGCTGTCGAGCGTCCCGGCGGCGTACGCCTTGGCGAAGCTGCGCTGGCGCGGCCGCAACCTGATGATGACCCTGATCATCTGCATGATGATGCTGCCGCCGCAGGTGACCACGGTTCCGGTGTACATGCTCTGGGCCGGCGGCCATCTGACCGGCACGCTGTGGCCGCTGATCCTGCCGATGCTGCTGGGCGACGCCTTCTCCATCTTCCTGTTGCGCCAGTTCCTCGTGACCATCCCGGACGAGTACCTGGACGCGGCCCGGATCGACGGGTGCGGCGAGTGGCGGACGCTGCTGAAGGTGGTGCTGCCGATGGCCCGGCCGGGCATCGCCGCCGCCGCGATGTTCCAGTTCTTCTACGCCTGGAACGACTACTACGGCCCGTTGCTCTACACCAACGAGAACGCCGACAACTGGACCATCTCGCTGGCGCTGGCCTCCTTCCGGACGCTGCACCACGTGGAGTGGCACCTCGTCAGCGCCGCCACGCTCATCACGATGGTTCCGGTCATCGTGCTGTTCTTCTTCGCGCAGAAGGCGTTCGTGCAAGGCGTGACGCTCACCGGAGTGAAAGGTTGACATGAAGATCGCAGTGGTCGGCGGAGGGTCGACCTATACCCCGGAGCTGGTGGACGGGGTGGCCCGGATCGGGCTGCCCGTCACCGAACTGGCGCTGATCGATCCAGCCGCGGACCGGCTCGGCGTGGTGGGCTCCTTCGCGGCGCGCATCTTCGCCCATCTCGGTCACCCGGGCCGGGTGACCTGGACGAGCGATCCCGTCGCCGGGCTCAGCGACGCCGACGCGGTGCTCATCCAGCTCCGCGTCGGCGGGCACGCCGCCCGGACCAGCGACGAGACCTTCCCGCTGGAGTGCGGCTGCGTGGGGCAGGAGACCACCGGCGCGGGCGGGCTGGCGAAGGCGTTGCGTACGGTGCCGGTGGTACTCGACATCGCGGAGCAGGCCCGGCGGTTGGCCCGGCCGGGCGCCTGGATCGTCAACTTCACCAACCCGGTGGGCATCATGACCCGGGCGCTGCTGGACGCCGGCCACCGCGCGGTGGGCCTGTGCAACGTCGCCATCGGCGTCCAGCGCCGGATCGCCGCCCACCACGCCGTCGACCCCGAGACGGTACGCCTGGACCACTTCGGGCTGAACCATTTGACCTGGGTGCGTTCCGCACACGTCGACGGCGTCGATGTGCTGCCCGAGGTGCTCGTGGACTTGGATCGCTCGATCCGGCGAGCGAAGCACGCCGGGAGGACGGACCAAGGTCACCCCGAGAGCGACAAGAAGATCGATCGGCTGGCCGAGGACATCGGCTTCCCGGCCGATCTCGTCGCCGCCCAGCGCGCGATCCCCTCGTACTACCTGCGGTACTTCTACCACCACGACGAAGAAGTCGCGGCGGCGCGCGGTACGCAGACCCGGGGTCAGGCAGTTGCCGAGATCGAACGCGACCTGCTCGCCATGTACGCCGATCCAACGCTCGTGACGAAACCGGAGCTGCTCGCCAAACGGGGCGGGGCGTTCTACTCCGAGGCGGCCCTGGGGCTGTTGCAGTCGCTGCACGGCGTACGGGGGTTCCATTCGGTCAACGTCCGAAACCGGGGCACCCTGCCGTTCCTGCCGGACGAGGCCGTCGTCGAGGTGACCGCGCCGGTGACACCGGACGGCCCCGCGCCCGAACCACGGGGGTGGCTCGAACCGTCCCAGCGCGGTCTCATCTCGCACGTCAGCGCGTACGAGGAGCTGGCCGTCGCGGCGGCCGTCCAAGGTGGACGCGACCGTGTCTACCACGCGCTGCTCGCCCATCCGCTCGTCGGGCAGCACGACCTCGCCGAGAAACTCACCGACCGGCTGCTCGCGGCCAACCACGCGTACCTGAACTGGGCCGACGCGTGAGCGCCCCGCTCCTGGTCGCGGTCGACGGCGGCAACTCCAAGACCGACGTGATCCTCGCCGACGGCGACGGCGTCGTGCTGGCGGCGGTACGCGGCCCGACCTCGTCCCCGCACAACATCGGCGTACCGGGGACGATCGCGCTGCTGGGCGACCTGATCCAGCGCGTACGCAAGGAGGCCGGACTGGCCCCGGACGTTCCGCTCGACCGCGCCGAGGTCTACCTCGCCGGGGCCGACCTGCCGGTGGAGGTCGCCACCTTGATGGCGGCGGTCGGCGAGGCAGGCTGGGCGGCCGAGCACCGCGTCGACAACGACCTGTTCGCGCTGCTGCGGGCGGGCACGGATCATCCCGATGCCATCGCCGTGGTCTGCGGGGCCGGCATCAACTGCCTGGGCCGCACCAAAGCCGGGGCGTACGCCCGCTTCCCGGCGCTCGGCCCGGTCTCCGGCGACTGGGGCGGCGGCCACCACCTGGCGCAGCTGGCCCTATGGCACGCCGTACGCGGCGAGGACGGGCGCGGCCCGGGGACGGAGTTGGTGGCGGCCATCGCCGCGCACTTCGGCCTTCCGACGGTCGAGGACGTCGGAATCGCCCTGCACTTCGGGGACATCCCCGCCGACCGGCTGACCGAACTTACCCCGGTCCTGTTCGAGGTGGCGGCCGGCGGCGACGGCGTCGCGGCCTGCGTCGTGCAGCGTCAAGCCGAGGAGATCGTGGCCCTGGCGTCGGTCGCGGCGGGCCGGCTCGGGCTGCGCAACCGGCCGGTGGACGTCGTCCTCGGCGGCGGCGTCCTGCGCGCACGGCACCCGATGCTGCACGAGGCCGTCGTGGCCGGACTGGCCGAGGAGGTGCCGCGCGCCCGGCCGACAGTGCTGGACACGGCCCCGGTGACGGGCGCCGTCCTGCTGGGACTGGACGCGCTCGGAGCGTCCCCGGCGGCCAAGGCGGCGGCCCGTCACTCCATTTTGAACAGCCGCTCCAGGTAGGCGATCTCTTCCAGATCGTCCACCTCGGGGCGGCGTGCCTGGTGCCGGTGCCCCTCGGCGGAGCCGGCGGACGGTTGGGTCAGCAACCGGTCCGCCAGCTCCTCCGGGTCGACCAGACTCCAGTTCGCCACCTCCGGCAGCTCCAGCGCGGCGGCGGCCATCCGCTCGGGCGCGGTGACACGGCGGACCGGCCGGTGGCTCACCTTCACCTCCCCGTGGTCCCCCTCCTCCACCGGGGCGAACCCGGCCTCACGCAATCGCCGCAGGGTTTCATCGGCCGCCGCCGAGGAGATCAGCACCCCCGCGGCGGGCTGCCACAATCCCAGGTCCCGCAGCCGGCTCGTCGCCGCCACCTCGGCCAGCAAGGCGTCGTCGGCCGACCGGATGACACAGCCGGCCGCGCGTACGCGAACGGCACCATGCTGCCGCGCGAGGTCGCCGATCAGGTAGCGCAACGGTTGCGGCAGTTCGCCGGACTGTGACACCTCCGTCAACGCCTTCTCCAGTTCCTCCGGGCTCATCCCGTCGTCCAGCGCCCGGCGGACCGAAGCGGCGCTGAACCGCCACACCGAGGCCGCGCCCCGGCCCTCCCGATCGGCGGTCGCGTCCAACAGATCGGCCAGTTCCGCCGACGGGCTGCCCGGGACGACCACGGTCAGGTCGGCTTGGAAGATCCCGGCCGCGCTGGCCGGGCTGAGCAGCTGTTCGGCTGCGGTTCGGACGGGGCACTCGGGATCGGCCGTCGCCAGCACGGCCAGCCCCACCGTCGTCGGGGCGTTGTGCGCGACGAGCCCGAGCGACCGGGCCTCCGACCACAGCGACTCCAGTACGCCGTCGGCCAGATCGGCCGACAGCACGGGCGCGAACCACCGCACCGCCGCCGCCAGGTCCGCGAAGTCCGACAAGCCCCTGGGCTCACCGTCGACGTCGATGAGGACCTGCCCGGCGACCCCGAGCACGGTCAGTCGCAACGCGGGCAACGGGCCACCGGCGAAATAGGACAACGGCGGCTCCTGCCGGCCCTCTGGAGGCAGCCAGGTCGGCAGCGCGCCGACGGTCAGCCAGGCGTGCACGATCCGATCGGCCTGCTCGGCCGGGGACAGCCGGCGGAACGTGTCGAACTCCTCGGTCACGAGCACGGCGGCCTCAGCGGCGTCCATGGCGAGGATCAGGCCCAGCTCACCCGCGATCTCCAGCCACAACCGGGTCTCCTGCTCCGCGACGTCCAGCCGCTTGGCCAGCCGCCGGACCTCGCGTACGCCGACGCCGCCCGCTTTGAGCAGCGCCACCGGGTGCTGATCGCAGGCGTCGACCACCCCGATGACGTGGTCGATCGCGGCGGTCAGCGCGGCGGCGGCCTCCCGCTCGGGCAGCCCACGCGGAATCTCCACAGTGGGCACTGCCGGCGGTTCGGCGGAGAACGGCGCCCGGTACGTCGGGCCGCGCACGGCCAATCCGACCTCCGACGGCATCTGCAGCGCGTAGCCCCAGCCGTGCAACCTGGTCAGCAGTCCCCGCTCCTCCGCCCAGATCACCTCACGCGCCGCCGAGGCGTACGCGTCCAGCAGCACGCCGTAGGGCGGCTGCACACCTCGGACGGCGATGCCTTCCAGCAACGCCTTCGTCGCCTCGGGAGCCTGCGCGACGAGCTGCCGGACGCGGTCGGGGTCGGCGAAGAAGTCCAGCAACGACGCCATCGTGTCGGCCCGCGTACGCCGGGCGGCCGGCAGCCCCAGCGCGTGCGCGATGGCGGTCAACTGCGGTGCGGTCAACGGATGCAGCACCTCGGCGGCGGGCGGGCCGAGCCGGAGCGGCTCCCGGAACACCAGCCGCAGGTCGGCCGGGGCTATCAGCAGCCCACCACACGGCACCAGTACGCCGATCTGCTCCAGCCGCTCCAACGCCGTCGCCAGGCTGGGATCGTCGTCGGCCAACCCGAGCAGGGCCGCCAGCCCGTCGCGAGGCACGGGGCCCGGTCCGAGCACCGCGGCCGCCTCGGCGACCTGCAACACCGGCGTCGGCATCCCGGAGAGCGCCTCGCTCGCCGACTCGGGCTCGGCCAGCCGGCCGGCCAACTCCGCCAACGAGTCCACCGCACCGGATGGATCCAGCCCGAGCAGACCCGGCCGCAGTCGCAGCAGACCGGCCAGCCGGTCGCGGTCCATCTCGGCGAGCCAGTGCAGCAGAACGTCATCGGTCACGTCGCCCACTTTCACGGCACAGCCCTCGCCGGTCAATCGCCCGGCGAGGGCTGTGGACAACATCGGGGGTGACGTCACCCCGGCGGACCTGCGTGATCGCGCAGCGTAGCCCCGAGGAGGTGACGGAAGAGGTCACCCCATGTGGGGATAGCGGTAATCCGTCGGCGGGACGAACGTCTCCTTGATCGTCCGCGGCGACATCCACCGCACGAGGTTCTGCCAGGAGCCCGCCTTGTCGTTGGTGCCCGACGCCCGGGCGCCGCCGAACGGCTGCTGGCCGACGACCGCGCCGGTCGGCTTGTCGTTGATGTAGAAGTTGCCGGCGGCGAAGCGCAGCTCCTTCGACGCCCACTCGATGACCCGCCGGTCGGTCGCGAAGATCGAACCCGTGAGCGCGTACGGCGCGGCGCTCTCGGCCTGGCGTACGGTCGCCTCGAAGTCGGCGTCGTCGTAGACGTAGACGGCCAGGATCGGGCCGAAGTACTCGGTCGTGAAGATCTCGTGGGTCGGGTCGGAGCATTCCACGACGGTCGGCCGGACGAAGTAGCCGACGCTGTCGTCGCAGGTGCCACCGGCGATGACGGTGCAGGCGTCGTCCTTGGCCACCAGCTCCAGCACGTTCTTGTGCTTGGCGAAGGCCCGGGCGTCGATCACCGCGCCGCCGAAGTTGCTCAGATCGGTGACGTCGCCATAGGTCAGCGCGTCGGTCGTGGCGGCCAGCTCGTCGCGTACGCCCCCGTCCCAGAGCGACCGCGGCACGTACGCCCGCGACGCCGCGGAGCACTTCTGCCCCTGGTACTCGAACGCGCCCCGGACGAGGGCGGTGGCCAGTGCCTTCGCGTCGGCGCTCGGGTGAGCGAGGACGAAGTCCTTGCCACCGGTCTCGCCGACGATCCGCGGGTACGACCGGTACTTCTCGATGTTCTCGCCGACGGTCCGCCACAGGTGCTGGAACACCCGGGTGGACCCGGTGAAGTGGATGCCGGCCAGGTCCGGGTCGCTGAGCGTCACGTCGGAGACGGCGATCCCGTCGCCGGTCACCATGTTGATCACGCCGGGCGGCAGGCCGGCCGCCTCGAACAGGCGCATGATGTAGTGGGCCGCGAACTGCTGGGTGTGCGCCGGCTTCCACACCACGGTGTTGCCCATCAGCGCCGGCGACATCGGCAGGTTGCCCGCGATCGCGGTGAAGTTGAACGGCGTCACGGCGTAGACGAAGCCCTCGAGCGGGCGGTGGTCGAAGCGGTTCCAGATCCCGGCCGACGAGTTCGGCTGCTCACCGAGGAGTTTGTGGCCGAAGTGGACGTTGAACCGGAGGAAGTCGATCAGCTCGCAGGCCGCGTCGATCTCGGCCTGGTACGCCGTCTTCGACTGGCCGAGCATCGTGGCGGCGTTGAGCGTGCTGCGCCAGGGTCCGGCCAGCAGCTCCGCCGCCTTCAGGAAGATCCCGGCGCGGTCTTCGAAGGAGAGTTCGCGCCACATCGGGGCGGCCTTCTTCGCCGCCGTTACCGCCGCCACCGCGTCGGCGTTAGTCGCATTGTGGGTGACTCCCAGCACGTGCGCATGCTTGTGCGGCTGGACGACATCGATCGCCTCTCCGCCCGCCATACGCTGCTGCCCGTCGACGGTCATCGTCAGATCCACCCGCTCGGCGGCCAGCTCGGTCAGCCGGCTCTCGAGGGCGGCCCGTTCGGGGCTGCCGGGCGCGTAATCGCGCACTGGTTCGTTCCGGGGTTCCGGCGTGACGAACAGGGCATCCATGGTGTGCTCCCAGACGTTGGCTGCGGTGGCAAGGTCTCGCATACATCCTCGCATGCCCGTTCGTTCCTGACATCGGGTCCCGGACGCCCGTGTGACAACCGCCATCCGTCTCCCTCAGCCCGGGTCGATACGCTTGGGCCGCCCCTCATCAAGGAGATTCCATGACCAAGACCGGCATCGCCGACCGTGCCCCCGCCAAGAGCGCGCAGGACACCACCGCGATCAAGACCGGCGTACCCACGGCGCTCGCGGCCGTCGGCCTGGTCTGGCTCGCGGTCACCCTCGCGGTCGCCCGCGGGACGCTGCACGGCAGCTCCGGTGACGTGGCCCTGAGCACGGCCGCGCTCTCGCTCCCCGCCCTGGTGCAAGCGGCGGTGTTCGCCGGGATCGCCGCCGGCTTCGCGACGACCATCGGGATCGCCCGGACGCGTACGCGGGTCCTCGCGGGCTTCGGGACCGGGCTGGCCGTCGGCGTGCTCGCGTTCGGCACGGTTCTTCTCGGCTACGGACTCGAACGCGGCCTGGAGACGGCGGTCGCCTCCGCGATCGGGGTCGCCGCGCTCCTCGGCGGTGGCATCGGTGCACTGCGACCGGCCCGGATGCTCCAGACCGGGCTGATCGTGACGTTGCCGGTGATCGTCCTCGGCTACGTCGTCGGCCACTTCTCCGAGCCGCTGCTCAAGCTCTTCGGCTACGACGGGACGGTCGCCTCGCGCTACAGCGCCTCGGGCTACATCGGCTTCACCGAAGCACTGATCCAGGGACTCATCGCCGGCATCGTGGCCTTCGTCCTGCTACGCCGGGGCGGCCCGCTCCCGATCAAGGACAACCGGATCGTCTTCGTGGCGTACGCCTTCGCCGGGGCGCTGCCCGGACTGATCATCGGGCTCAGCGAGGTCCTCACCCGGGGCGGCGCCGCCTGGCTGATCGACATGACGACCACGTTCAGCAAGTACGACCAGGTCCTCTTCGGCTGGGGCAACGGGAACCGGGCGAACCAGGCGCTGGTCGTGTTCTTCATCGGCGCACTGGCGTCGCTGATCCTCTACGGCCGCACCATCAAGAAGCCCGCGGCCTGAGGCCACGGGCTCGACAGCTGGACGGTAGCGGAATCAGAGCAGGACGGCGGCGGTCGCCAGCCAGGCTCCGTCGTCCTGCCGCTCGATGCGGAAGGCGAACGCGATCACGGTGCCGTGCGCGTTCAGCACGACGGCCGCCTCGCCGATGCCCGGACGCGGTTCGCAGACGCGCAGGCGGCGGGGCTTGACGGCGGCACCGCGCGCGGCGTTTCGCGGACGCAGCTCGCCGACGCGCTTGGCCAGGCGGGAGATCTCCTCGGTGATCTGGACGGCCTCGGCCGGGCGGCAGATCCGCGCCAGCTGGGCGCTGGGCCGGAAGCCCTGGCAGACCTCAAGGCAGAGCATCAGGAAACGGCGCGCGGCGGTCTGGCAGACTCCAGAGGCGCCGACGAGCGCGGCGAGCGGCAGCGCTTCCTCGGGGGCGGCCACGGCCACCGCCGCAGTCGCCGGTGCGATCTCGTCCGCGCAGGGCGGCTCGTGGGCCGGTGCCGGGAGCAGCCGGTGCACGGGAGTCATCGCAGACCCTCCGTTTCGCCTCAGTCGCCTACCGAGTTCCGCTGTCGGCGTTCCCTCAGTTTGCGTCAGTTTGCCTTTGCAAGAATGTGGTGTAGACAGACTAGCGCCCTTTGTCAAGCTCCGGTAGATCGCCGCCGACAAATGGATTGTCGCGGATGAAATCGGCGGTCTCGGCGTACATCCTGGAGATGAAGTCTTCGAGCTTGGCGCGCTCCACGCGCCACTGACCGCGCCCACCGATCTTGATCGCGGGCAGATCCCCTCGCCGGACGAGCGCGTAGACCTGGGCGAAGGAGATGTTCAGCTCCTCGGCCACGTCGTTGAGTTCGAGGAAACGGCGTTGTTCCATCCGGAAGACCTCACCAGCCTGCGTTTGCTTCAGTTTGCCATGCGACGGTAAGGATGCAAGCCAGTCGCCCCCCGGCGCTCGGCGGCGGGGTGTAGGAAGAACGTGCACCACCGCACAAAGTGCGGGAAACGACGTTGGAGGAGGAAGGGTGGCCGAGGACAAGGTCCGGGTCTACCTGGCCGCGACGCTGCCGATGCTCGCCGAGGCGCGCACGGCCGGCGAGGTGGCGGCGGTGGCCGCGCACGCGGTCACGCCCGCGCTGCGGGAGTGGTACGTCGAGGGCGACGAGGAGGAGCTGGAGTACGTCGCGTTCACCCGGGCGGCGCAGGACGCGCTCCGGCTGCTACACGCGGACGCGGGAGCGCCCCGGCGCCGGGTGGTGGTCTCCGCCGACGTGGCCGGGCGGACGGTCCGGCAGCAGGACGGCGACCTGGGTTCGAGTGCGGTCCAGGTGGCGGCGGCGGTGAGCCTCGCCGACGTGGCCGCTATCCACGTCGACGACGCCGACGCGGAGTCCGCCGTGGCGGCGGCGGCCGAGGTGGTCGACCAGGCGGCCGCCGGCGATCCGGACGCTCAGTTCATTGTGGACGGCGCGGAGGATCACGAGCTGCTCTGGTACGCCCCCAGCGAGCTGGCCGAGGTCCTGGAGCGGTGAACGACGACGGCCCCTCTCCGCACTGGAGAGGGGCTGTCGGCCGATTCGATCAGGAAGCCGCGCCGTGGCAGCGCTTGTACTTCTTGCCGCTGCCGCAGGGGCAGGGCGCGTTGCGCGACGTGGCGACCACCGACTCGCCCGACGCGGCGCCGTTCGTACGCGCGCCGCCCCGCGGAGAGGGCTTGCGGCCCTGGGCCGCCGCGGTGCCGAGGCCGAGGGCCGGAGCCTGCTCCACCTTGGTCCCGCCACCCTCGGACGGGGAGGTGTAGCTGAGGTTCCGCGGCTGCGAGCTGCCGCCGAGGCCCTTGGCCTTGATCTCCACGTTCGACTCGAAGTTCGGCACCGCGAGGCCGGGCTGCGCGACCTCGACCGGCGCCGGCTGCTCCTCCTGCACCTGGACTTCGAGGTTGAAGAGGAAGCCGACCGCCTCTTCCTTGATGCCCTCCATCATCTGGGCGAACATGTCGAAGCCCTCGCGCTGGTACTCGACCAGTGGATCGCGCTGGGCGTACGCCCGCAGGCCGACGCCTTCCTGGAGGTAGTCCATCTCGTAGAGGTGCTCGCGCCACTTCCGGTCGATGACGGCCAGCAGGACCTGCCGCTCCAGCTCCCGCAGCGCCTCCGTGCCGAGCTGCTCCTCGCGGTTGTCGTACGCCTCGTTGACGTCGGTCTTCAGCTGCTCCAGCATGAAGTCGGAGTCCAGGCTGGACTTCTCGCCGCCCGACTCCTCGACGAGCTCGTCGACGGTCATCCCGACCGGGTACAGCTGCTTGAGGCTGGACCAGAGCTGGTCGAGGTCCCAGTCGTCGGCGTAGCCCTCGGCGGTGGCGCCCTGGACGTAACCGGACACCACGTCGTCGAGCATGTTGCGGACCTGGTCGTTCAGATCCTCGCCGTCGAGTACGCGCTTGCGCTCGGCGTACACCACCTGGCGCTGCTTGTTCATGACCTCGTCGTACTTGAGGACGTTCTTGCGGATCTCGGCGTTCTGCGCCTCGATCTGCGTCTGCGCGCCCTTGATCTGACGACTGACCATCTTGGACTCGATCGGCACGTCGTCCGGCAGGCCCAGCCGGTCCATGACCGCCTCGACCGCGCCCGACCGGAACCGGCGCATCAGCTCATCCTGCAGCGACAGGTAGAACCGGGACTCGCCCGGGTCGCCCTGCCGGCCGGAACGGCCGCGCAGCTGGTTGTCGATGCGGCGGGACTCGTGCCGCTCGGTGCCCAGGACGTAGAGCCCACCGGCGTCGGTGACCTCCTCGGCCTCGGTGGCGCAGGCCTCCTCCCAGGTCGGGAGGATCTCCTCGAGAGCCTTGAGGTACTCGTCCTCGTGCTCCTCCTCGGTCAGGCCGCGCTGCCGCAGCTCGGCCGCGGCCAGGAACTCGGCGTTGCCGCCGAGGAGGACGTCGGTGCCTCGACCGGCCATGTTCGTCGCGACCGTGACCGCGCCGCGGCGACCGGCCTGCGCCACGATCTCGGCTTCCTTCGCGTGGTACTTCGCGTTCAGGACCGAGTGCGGGACGCCGCGCCGGCGCAGCATCTGGGAGAGGATCTCGGAGTTCTCGACGGAGACCGTGCCGACCAGGACCGGCTGACCCTTGTCGTGCCGCTCGGCGATGTCCTCGACGACCGCCTCGAACTTCGCCTTCTCCGACTTGTAGATGACGTCGGGCTGGTCCTTGCGGACCATCGGGCGGTGGGTCGGGATCGAGACGACGCCGACGTTGTAGACCTTGTTGAACTCGGCCGCCTCGGTCTGCGCCGTACCGGTCATGCCGGAGAGCTTCTCGTAGAGGCGGAAGTAGTTCTGGAGGGTGATCGTCGCGAGCGTCTGGTTCTCCTGCTTGATCTCGACGTTTTCCTTCGCCTCGATCGCCTGGTGCATGCCCTCGTTGTAGCGGCGGCCGTGCAGGATGCGACCGGTGAACTCGTCGACGATCAGGACCTCGCCGTCGTTGACGATGTAGTCCTTGTCCCGCTTGTAGAGCTCCTTGGCCTTGATCGCGTTGTTGAGGTAGCCGACCAGCGGGGTGTTCACCGACTCGTAGAGGTTGTCGATGCCGAGGCGGTCCTCGACCCGGCCGATGCCGCGCTCGGAGATCGCGACCGTGCGCTTGGACTCGTCGACCTCGTAGTCGCCCTCGCCGTCGACACCGCGCTCCAGGCGCGCGACGACCTTGGAGAACTCCTGGTACCACCGGGCCGACTGCTCGGCCGGGCCGGAGATGATCAGCGGCGTCCGCGCCTCGTCGATCAGAATCGAGTCGACCTCGTCCACGATCGCGAAGTTGTGGCCGCGCTGCACCAGTTCCTCGTGCGACCAGGACATGTTGTCGCGTAGGTAGTCGAAGCCGAACTCGTTGTTCGTGCCGTAGGTGATGTCGCACTCGTACGCGGCGCGGTGCTCGGCGGCCGGGCGGTTCGGCAGGATCACCCCGACGGTCAGGCCGAGGAAGCGGTGCACCCGGCCCATCCACTCGGCGTCGCGCTGGGCGAGGTAGTCGTTGACGGTGATGATGTGGACGCCCTTGCCCGACAGCGCGTTCAGGTACGCCGGCAGCAGCGCGGTCTGCGTCTTGCCCTCACCGGTCTTCATCTCGGCGATGTTGCCGAAGTGCAGGGCGGCCCCGCCCATGATCTGCACGTCGTAGTGGCGCTTGTGCAGGACGCGGCGAGCGGCCTCGCGGACCGTGGCGAACGCCTCGGGCAGCAGGTCGTCGAGGGTTTCGCCGTCGGCCAGTCGCTCCCGGTACTGAACCGTCAGCTCGCGCAGCTCGTCGTCGGTGAGGTCGGTGTAGTTCTCCTCGATCGAGTTGACGGCGGTCGCGATCGCCTGAAGGCGGCGCACCATGCGACCCTCGCCGGCGCGGAGGATCTTCTCAAAAATCGACACGGGTCAGCGCTCCCCTAGATGGTCTGCCGACCCATCCTAGGCGGAGTTTCGCCGTTCACCCACCCCCGCCCGGCCGGGTGCCCCTAAAGCGGCATAAACCTCGCGTCTGGGCATACACTTATCGGCTTGCCCGAGCTGGCAGACTCGACCCATGAGCAGCCCCTATGACCAGCCGCAACCGGTGCTCGGCGCGATCACCGACCGCGGCGAGAAGATCATGCTTCGGCCGGCCGAGATGCGCGATGTGGACGCCATTCTCACCGCCTGCACCGACCCCGAGAGCCAGCGGTGGACCACCCTGTCGCCGGGCTACGACCGCGACCGCGCGGTCGGCTTCGTCACCGACTACGCCCCGGGCTGGTGGGCCCGCGGACAGGGCGCCGCCTGGGTGATCGCGGACGCCGACGGCACGTACGCCGCCCAGCTCGACCTCCGGGTGCTGGCCGATCCGAAGATCGCTGACGTCGGCTTCCTCACCGGGCCGGCCGCCCGCGGCAAGGGCTACATGACCGCCGCGCTCCGGGCGGCGACCGCGTACGGGCTGCTCCACCTGGGGCTGGAGCGCGTCGAATGGAAGGCGCACGTCGGCAACGCCGCCAGCCGCCGGGTCGCCGAGAAGGCCGGCTTCACCTTCGAGGGGACGCTGCGGGCGTACGGGAGCAAGGACGGGCGCCGGGTCGACGAGTGGATCGCCTCGTTCCTCCCGGCCGACCTGCCCGCCGACGCCGCCGTGGAGGTGCTCGGGTGAGCTACGTCTACCGGGAGGTCATCGAGGCCGGTGACCTCCTCCTGCGCCGTCCCCGGGCGACGGACGCCCCGGAGGTCGCGCGGGCGCTCGACGACCCCGAGGCCGTCCGTTTCCTGCCCACCGTGCCGATCCCGATGACCGCCGCGTTCGCCGAGGACTGGGCGAGCCCGGACAGCAACGCCCAGTTGGAGGCGGCCGGTGGGGTGCGGTTCGTCGCCACCGATCGGCGTACCGGGGACCTGCTCGGCGCGGTGAGCCTGCAGCGGGCGCAGGCCGACCGGGCGCAGGCCGACCGGGCGCAGGCCGAGACCGGCTATTGGGTGGCGCCCTGGGCACGCGGCAAAGGCGTCGGCACCGCCGCCGTGGGCGCCGTCGCGGCTGCTGG
Source organism: Hamadaea sp. NPDC051192 (assembly GCF_040682475.1). Classification (NCBI taxonomy): domain Bacteria; kingdom Bacillati; phylum Actinomycetota; class Actinomycetes; order Micromonosporales; family Micromonosporaceae; genus Hamadaea; species Hamadaea sp. NPDC051192. The sequence continues at coordinate 23,366 of NZ_JBFBAZ010000036.1, read as the reverse complement.
TTTCGAGGCCGGGCTGGCCCGGATCGAACTGTGCGCCGAATGGGAGAACGTCGGGTCGCAGAAGGTCGCGCTGGGGGCGGGCTTCCGCCGGGAAGGCGTACGCCGATCGGCCGCGCTCTCGCGGGACGGCGACACCCGGCACGACCTGATCGCCTTCGTCCGCCTCGCGTCCGACAGCGGCGACCCGGTCCCGCCGGGACTGCCCCCGCTGCCGGGCGGGCAGCTCACCGACGGGGCGGTGACCCTGCGCCCGCAGCGTACGCAGGACGCCGCCGACCTGCTGGCGCTGTTCACCCTGCCCGAGGTGGCCGAGACCAACTTCGGCGACGCCGAGGTCACCCTGGCGAACATGACGGCCAAGGCGGCCCACGTGGGCTCCCTGTGGCTGGCCGGCGACCGGGCCGACATGACCATCCTCGACGCCGCCACCGGGGAGTTCGCCGGAGACATCGGCTTCTACTACTTCATGCGGGGGCTCCAGGAGGGCATGATCGGCTACAGCCTGCGCCGGGAGTTCCGGGGTCGCGGTTTCGCATCCCGGGCCGCCGATCTGGTCGCCCGCTGGGCGTTCGAGGAGGCCGGGGTGGCCCGCGTCATCGCCGGCACCGATCCGCGCAACATCGCGTCACAGAAGGTGCTCGAACGGGCCGGGTTCGAGCGTGAGGCGCACATGCGCCACCGCCTGCCCGGCCCGGACGGCACCCGGCTCGACGACATCCAGTGGGTTCGTCTGCCATAGCGGTTCGCCCGCTGCGATCCTCGCGCCGCCCGCTGCGCCTCGCGCCGGCTCCGCCCCCTTCGTTGATCATGGAGTTTCCGGTCACGACACACCGTCGAGACCACAGTTAACTCCATGATCAACGCGGCGGCCGCACGCGGCGGCCGGCGCGCGGCCGGCACGGCGGGCACGCGGCGCGGCGGAGGCGCGCGGCCCGCGCGGCGGAGGCGGGCAGGCCAGCGCGGCGCGGGCCGGCGGTACGGCGGACGATGGAAGAGCTAGGGCGCGAGTGTGATCACGCCGTAGTCGTAGGCCTTGCGTCGGTAGACGACGCTCGGACGGCCCGATTCCTTGTCGTTGAACAGGAAGAAGTCGTGCCCGACCAGTTCCATCTGGTACAGGGCGTCGTCGATCGTCATGGGCTCGGACGAGAACTCCTTCTCGCGCACGATGTGCCAGGGCTCGTCGCTCTGCTCGGCGGCGTCGTCGAGGACGGCGGACTCCAGCGGCTCCGGCTCGACGAAGGCGAGTCCGGCGGTCGCGGCCGCGACCGACACCGGCGCACGACGCCCGCGATGCACGCGGCGGCGGTCGGCCGCCCGGCGCAGACGTTGCTCCAGCTTGGTGCTCGCGAGGTCCAGCGCGCTGTAGAAGTCCCCGGAGATCGCCTCGGCCCGCACGACCGGCCCCCGGCTCACACACGTGATCTCGACATGCTGGCAGCGCTCCGCCTGCCGCGGATTGCGCTCGTGGAATAGTTCGACATCGATTCGCTGGATCTTCTGGTCATATCGCTCGACCTTGCTCAGCTTGTCGGCGACATGCACCCGGTAGTGATCGGGCACCTCGACGTTGCGTCCCTTGACGACGATGTCCACGCCTGACCTCCCACGGTCTACCTGTGGTGGCGCCCCGGCGTCCGCGCTCGGGGCGATGTCTCTAAACCCCTCCCGCTGGTCCCTCACCCTCTCGGGTGGAACTGCTCTGGCCTCTGACGCTAGCTGTTCGTCGCCTTCTCGTCATCCCTTGTCTCAAGACCGTTTTACTGGGATTCGCCCGTTCGGGTCGGCACCCCCCATACTCCATGAATCGGCACGGTCTCGACGTAGTTCGGTGGCCGCCAATGTCACCCCCGCCGCCACCTCGACATCCACCTCGGCCAGGCGTTTGGAGACCACGGCGAGCGTCGATCCCGTCGTGAGCACATCATCCAGCACGAAGATCAATCGGCCCCGGGCCGCCGCGCGCAAATTGTTTACCCGCGTGTCGCGGATCATGAACGCGCTCTGCGCGGTCACCACCCGGTCCGCGGCGCTCAGATGCGCCGAGTCCGCGCGGGGCATCGCCGCCAACGGGTACGCGACCAGGGCGGCCGTCCCCGCAGCGCGCAGGTGCCGGGCAGCCGCCCGGGTCAACCGGGCCATGTGGTCGCCGTGTCGTTCCCGGGCCGCGCCCGGCGTGTCGGGCACCGGGATCAGCAGCACCGGGCGTCCGGCGGCGACCTCGGCCACCACCGCCCCGAGCAGCGCGCCGAGCGGCTTGGCCAGCCGGTGGCGGCCCCGGTCCTTGAAGCTCACGATCATCGAGCGCAGCGGGTCGGCGTACGGGCCGAGGCTGACGCACAGCGGCAATCCGGGTGGGGCGGGCGTGGGCCGGGTCTCGTGCGGTCGCATCGCGGCCACGGTCGCGACGCAGTCGCCGCACACCCCGCCGCGCAACGAGATCCCGGCGGCGTCACAGCCGGCGCAGGAGGTCGGAAGGAGCAGATCCACCAGTGCCTCGTACGCCCGCATGCGTCACTCCAAGAAGAACGGGTTGATCACTCTGCCCTCGGGTTTCGGGCCGATCACGTCCGCCGAGAGGGAGATCGTCTGCGTCTCGTACGCGCTGTTGTTCGCGGTGTAGACGACGCGGCCGATCCCGGCGCCCCGCTCGGGATCCGGGTTGTCCGGGTACGCCATGAGCGAGGTGATCGACGGGAATCCCTGGTACTTCAACCAGGTCTGCCCACCGGAGCGGCCGATGACGCCGCCGTCCAACGAGATCTCCATGATCCCCGCGTTGCCCCGGTGGAAGCCCGCGACGACCAGCCAGGACTCGCCGGTGAATCCGACGCCGGTCAGGTTGCTCGGGACGGTCGGCACTCGGCGTACGCCCGCCGCGCTGATCTTGTCGCCTTCGAGCTCCCGGCTCAGCGCCACCACGAACAGCCCGTCCGAGGTGACCACCGCCAGCCGTCGGCGCTCCGGCGACAACGCATACGCGGTGATCGGATCGCTGATGGACGGAATCGAGATCTGATCCGGATTCGCGTCGATAGTCGTCCGGACGTGGAACAGCTTTCCGTCCGCGACGGCGAGCAGGTTCTCGCGATCGACGAAGACCGGCCGGAGGATCTTGTCCGGCGTCGAGCGGAACCTGATCTGCCGCGGCTCGGAGGAGGAATCCGTCCGTGGATAGATGATGAGCTTCGGCCGGTTGCCCTCGATCCGCACGACCGCGAGCGCGCCGATGTCCTCCGGCGCGTTCTTGGACGCCAGGCAGGCGGCCCATTCGATGCCCTGGTTCTGGTTCGGGATGGTCTCGTCCAGGAAGGTGACCTTGGGGTCGAGGGCCTCGCCGATCCGGATCCGGCGTACCTTGCCGTCCGCCACGGCGAACAGCCGATTGGCCGGATGCCTTGTCGCGGCGGCGTTGTAGGACTTGTACGGCTTGCCCGCGTCCGCCTTGACGACGCTCTCCACCTTGATCTGGACCGGCGAGGTGTCCCGCGTGGTGATCGTCTTGACCTCGGGGAGCAGCGTCCAGCTCAGCTGCGCGACCAGTGGGTCGAAGAGTTCGGGCTCCTTGACGTCGAACTGACTGAGGTTGACGACGATCTTCCCGCCGTCGGTGGTCGGGGTGTCCTTGAGCTTCATCTCCAGCGGCTGGGCGACGATGCCCGCCAGCCAGTCCGAGGGGCCCGCCGCCAGCAGCTCGATCGCCTTGCGATGGGACGGGGTGTCCGGCGCCTTGTAGACGTAGCGCGCGTCGGGGACGAGTTCTTTGGTCGCGGTCGCCGAGAAGAAGTACAGCGCCCGGTAGTCGTAGAGCTGCGAGAGCGCGAACGAGGACAACAGCATGGTGTTCTTGACGTCGGCGGTGCTCCCCGACTTGTACTCGATCTTCGTGATGACGTTGTCGTTGCCGTTCGGCGTACGCGGCGTCACCCAGACGTCCGCAGTGATCAGCTGAGTCGTCGGCAGTGGGGTGAGGCCCTTGGCGGTCAGCCGCCCGAGCGGATAGAACTCGATCCGGACCACGGTCGAGTCGCCGTTGCTCGTCGGGATCGCGACGTCGAACTGCTCCTGATCCAGCCAGATGACGGTGATCTCGTTCCCCGGCTTCCAGGTCGGCGCGATCTCGCCGCCCAGGTACGCCCGGCAGCGGGCGCGGGCCTGCTCCGGCCCGTCGTCGCCGGCCGGCTGATAGAAGAAGTCGCGGATGACCGCCTTCGCCTCGAGTCCGACGCCCCAGGTGGGGCGACGGGCCGGCGTACCGCTCGCGCCGCCGATCGGGGCCGGGCCGGTGCCGTCGACGACGATCCCGTCGTGCGAGGCGATGCCGCACGCGCTCAGTCCGCCGACGGTCGCGCCCGCTCCGGCCAGGCGCAGCAGCGTACGGCGATCCATCAGGCGACTCCGGCGGGGTGGGCGGGGGTGGGCGGCTCGGACGGCTGTTTCGGGACGGCGTCGAGCAGGTCGGCGACCGGTGCGTCGGCCGACGGCATGAGCTGGAGCGGCGACGAGGCCAGCCGGTCGCCCGCGCGTACCGGGACGGTCAGGCGGAACTGCGCGCCGTTGCCGGGCTCGCCCCAGGCCTCCAGCCAGCCGCCGTGCAGCCGGGCGTCCTCCAGCGCGATGGACAGGCCGAGGCCGGTGCCGCCGGTCTGCCGCGCCCGCGAGGGATCGGCTCGCCAGAAGCGGTTGAAGACGAGCTTCTCCTCGCCGTCCTTGAGCCCGATGCCGTGGTCGCGCACGGTCACCGCGGCGGCGTGCTCGTCGACGCCCAGGGTGACCACGACCGGGCGGCCCTCGGCGTGCTCGACCGCGTTGCCGATGAGGTTGCGCAGCACCCGCTCGATCCGGCGCGGATCGACCTCGGCGATGACCGGCGTCTCCGGCACGGCGATCTCCACCTCGACCCCAGCCCGCTCGGCGACCGATTCGAGCCGGTCCACCACCCGCAGGACGATCGGCCCGAGGTCGGTCGGCTCGGCGTCGAGCATGGCGAACCCGGCGTCGAACCGGCTGATCTCCAGCAGGTCGCTGAGCAGGTTCTCGAACCGGTCCAACTCGTGCTGAAGCAGTTCGGCGCTGCGGGCGATGCCCGGGTCGAACGTGTCGCGTTCGCTGTAGAGCAGGTCGGCGGCCATCCGGACGGTGGTCAACGGCGTACGCAGCTCGTGGGAGACGTCGGAGGTGAACCGGCGCTGGAGCCGCGACATCTCCTCCAGACGCACGATCTGCCGCTGGAGGCTGGCCGCCATCTGGTTGAACGAGGCCGCGAGCATCGCGAGGTCGTCCTCGCCGCGGACCTCCATGCGCTGATCGAGCAGGCCGGCCGACAGACGTTGCGCGGTGCGGGCGGCGATCCGGATCGGATTCACCACGAGCCGCGTCACCAGCATCACCACGAGGACGAGCAACGCCACCAGCAGGATGCCGAGCAACGCCATCGACGTCCGGAAGTCGCTGGTGATGCTCTCGGCGTTGTCCATGGGCTGGAAGTAGTAGAGCTGGAGGTATCCCCACCGGGTCGGCACCGGGGTGCCGTAGACGAGGTAGGTCCGGATGCCGTTCTGGCCGATGTCGGCCGACACGATCTGGCTGGCGACCTTGTGGTTGGTCACGACCTCGCGACGCAGCCCGGAGGTGATCGCGTTCTGAACCGTCGCCTTGTCCGGATAGACCGCGTCGGTCGCCTGGCCGCCCTCGTCGAGCAGCGCGATGACCACGCCGCCGCCCTGCTCAGGGGTGATCTTGAGCTGGTTGACGATCGCGGTGATCTGCCGGTTCGCGGCGGTCCCCGGCGAGTAGTTGGAGAGCTGGTCGCGGGCGTACTCCGCGCCGAGCCGAAGCTGCTCCCGGGTGGCCTGGCGGACACCGTCGATCTGGGCGGTGGTGTTCCGCTCGGCGACGAGCAGCCCGAATCCGGCCACCAGCGATCCGGACAGGACGAGCGTGATCAATCCCATTCGCAGTTGGAGCGACCGCCGCCAGGCTCGATGAGCCGAGGTCAGTGCTCTCGCCGTACGCCGACCGGCGGGTCCGGCCGCGCGCAGGGTCCGTTTGACGGCCACGACGACAGCCCGGCGCAGCTGCTGGGCCGGGCTGGACTCGGGGGTGGTCGAGGGGTTGTCCATGGGGCACCCAGCCTAATTCCGATTCCGCGTCGAGCCACCTGGACATTTGGGTGAATCTTCGCGTAGCTGGCGGAGGACCGGTGGCGGAGTGGGACGCTCAGCTCGTTCCGGCCTTGTACCCCACACCTCGGACGGTGAGGATGATCTCCGGCCGCTCCGGATCGGGCTCGATCTTGGCCCGCAGCCGCTGGACGTGCACATTGACCAGACGGGTGTCGGCGGCGTGCCGGTAGCCCCAGACCTGCTCCAGCAGCACCTCGCGGGTGAAGACCTGACGGGGCTTGCGGGCCAGCGCGACCAGCAGGTCGAACTCCAGCGGGGTCAGCTTGACCTCTTCGCCGTCCCGGGTGACGGTGTGCGCCGGGACGTCGATGGTGATCTGGTTGCCGGGAGGGCCGATGGTGAGCAGCTCGGGTGCGGAGTCCTCGCCGCGGCGCAGTCGCGCCCGGACCCGCGCGACCAGCTCCTTGGGCTTGAACGGCTTCACCACGTAGTCGTCGGCGCCGGACTCCAGGCCCAGCACGACGTCGACGGTGTCGCTCTTGGCCGTCAGCATCACGATCGGGATCCCCGATTCGGCCCGGATCGCGCGACAGACGTCGATGCCACTCATCCCCGGCAGCATCAGGTCCAACAGGACGATGTCGGGCCTGGCCTCACGGAACGCGGCGAGCGCCCGCTCGCCGTCGGCTACGAAGGCGGGCAGGAATCCCTCACTGCGCAGCACGATGCCGAGCATCTCGGCCAGCGCGGGATCATCGTCGACTACCAGGACCCGGGGTCTCATGGCGTCCAATATTGCACCCTGGCGGGCGATTCCCGCAGCCGCCGGGCGGATCTTCCCCATCGGCCGATCGATATTTCCGGCATTTCGCCCAGAAGACCTGCGCCGACCCCCACGGCTGGCGCCATCGTGCCACGATGTCCGCCGTGCGCTCCCCCTCCCTCCCCCTTCGCCCGCTGACGGTGGGCGAGCTTCTGGACGCCGCGATGGAGGTGACCCGCGGCGCCGGCCGGGTGCTGCTGCCGGTCGCCTTCGGGCTGGCCGTCCTGGAGCAGCTGGCGATGGTATGGATCCGGGAGAACTTCTTCGACGGCTCGGTCTTCCCCTGGATCGGCGAGATCGTCGGCCCGGCCTGGCTGGGCGTCGCCCTCGGCACCGGAATGGAGTCGGCCGTGATCGCGCTCGTCGGCGTACCGGCGGCCCGGGCGGTCGCGGCGACCGCCGTCGGCGTCCCGTTCCGGGCACGTGACCTGCTCCGGCCGCGCGGCATCGGCTCGGCGGCTCTCCTGGTGCTCGTGACGTTCCTGGTCACCTTCACTCTCACGTTGCTGCCTCTGGGATGGCTTCCGGCGTACCCGTTGATGGGACTGACCGTGGCCGCGTTGGTGATCGACGGGGTCGGACCACTGCGGGCCATCGGGCGGGGCGTCAAGATGGTCCTGCGGTCGGGCGCCCGCGCGGCCGCGATCCGCCTGCTGGGGTATTTCGCCTGGCTGTTGCTGCGCCTGGGCTTCGGATTCGGGGCCGCGAGCGCGCTCGACCTCGTCGGGGTCAGCGGACCGTGGGCGACCGCGGCCTGCTTCGCATTGGTCAACACCATGGCGTACGCGAACCTCGCGAGTCTGGACGCGGTCCTGCACCTGGAGACGCGGATCCGGACCGAGGGCCTGGACATCGCGCTGACCCGGGTGCCCGGCGCACTGACGCCCGGGCATCTGGTGGTGGCCCGATGAGCCGCACCTGGAGCGAGTTCGTCGCCCTCTTGAGCGACCTCGTCTCGCTGCCCCTGATCCTGCTGATCCTCCTGCTGCTGGCGACCGCGGTGGCGCTGCTCTGGTACTACTTCCCGGCCTGGCTGCCCCGCCGCCGCCGGGGCGAGAAGCGCAAGTGGCGGCTGCGCTGGCCCAAGTGGCGCTGGCGGTGGCGGCGGCCCAGGTTCCGCTGGCCGTGGAAGCGCAAGGCCAAGACCAAGAGCGTGACCGTCGAGCAGCAGATCGAGGAGCTGATCGCGTCGGAGGAGGAGCTGCCCGAGGTGCCGCCCGCCGTCTACCAGACGCTGGCCGACCGGCTCGCCGCCGAAGGCCGGTACGCCGAGGCGCTGCGTGAGCGGTATCGGTCGGCCATCCGCGACCTCGTGCAGCACGGCGTGATCGACAACCGTCCGGGGTGGACGGTGACCGAACTGGCGCGGGCGGCCGGCTCGGCGCGTCCGCAGGTCGACGGGTCGCTGCGCTCGGCGAGCGCGCTGTTCAGCGAGGTCTGGTACGCCGAACACCCGGCCACCGCCGGCCACGACGACCAGATGCGTACGCTCGCCGACGAGGTCCATCGTGGACTCGATCCGGTACACGGTGTGGTGACGCCGCGATGACCGTCCTGGAGAAGCCCGTTCCGGTAGCGGCGAAGCCGGTCGCCAAGCCCAAGCGTCGATGGCACCGGATCGCGATCCCGTTCGGCGTCGTCCTGGCGCTGATCGTGGCGACCCTCGTCCTCCACTCGCTCAACGAGCCGGAGGTCGACGACCCGGACTTCCTGTCCCCGATCAGCTCGGCCGGGCTGGGCTCGGCGACCCTCGCCGACCGCCTCATCGAGCGGGGCGTCCACGTGGAGCGGCAGACTCGCACGTCCGACGCGCTGCTGTCCGCGTACCAGGGGGACGCGACGCTGCTGATCCCCGCGCCCGAGTTGATGCATCGTGACTATCTGCGGATGCTGCGCTCGATGCCGCCGTCGACGCGCGTCGTCCTGGTCGAGCCGGACAACGGGGTGCTCACCCGGTCCGACGCCCCGATCGAGCAGGTCGACCGGCGGTGGGCCACCGCGGTCGTGCCGCCCGGCGGCTGCGTCGTCACCGGTCTGACGCAGGCCGGTCCGGCCGCCGTCCGGCATTCGGCGTACGCCGCCTTCGACGACGGCCGCTACTGCTACGAGCAGGGCGTCGTGGCGGTCCGCTGGCAGCTGACCGAGCTGATCGCGGTGGGCTCGGCCGACCCGTTCCGCAACGACCGGCTCGACGAGAACGACAACCTCGGGTTCGCCCTCGGACTGCTCGGTCAACAGCCGAAGCTCGTCTGGCTGGACGTGCACCAGACCGAGCCCGGCCCGAAGGTCGACCCGAACGCCTCGCCCGGTTCGGACGGCGTACCGCCGTCGCTGGCGCCGGGCGGAGGGGGCACGGGTGACGGAACCGGTGAAGGTTCCGGCGACGGCCAGGGCTCGGGCTCCGGATCCGGCACAGGCCAGACCGAGCAGGGCTCCGGCGAGGCATCCGGCCAACCCGAAGAGGACAGTGCGTCCCCGCCCGATCCGCCGACGCTGTTCGACGCGCTTCCGCCGTGGTTCTGGGCGACTCTGGCCGGCTTGGCGCTCCTCGTCGTGCTGCTCGCCGTGGCGGCCGCCCGTCGGCTCGGCCCGCCCGTCGCCGAGCCCCTGCCGTTCCGCGTACGCGGTGCCGAGACGGTGCTCGGGCGCGCCCGGCTCTATCAACGCGCCGGCGCCATGCTGAGCGGCGCGCAGACCATGCGGCGTACCGTCGGGCCGCAGATCGCGGTCGCGGTGGGACTGCCGCCGACGGCGGAGGCCGAAGCGGTCGCCACCGCGATCGCCACCCAGCATGGTGGCGATCCCGCCGACTACCTGGCCGTTCTGGCCGACGACCTGCCGAAGAAGGACGCCGAGCTGGTGGCGCTGGCCGCCCGGCTGGACGCCCTGCTGGCCCTGGTGACCGCACCACCCCAAGGAGAGAACCGTGGTTGAGCTGAACACCGCCGAACCGGTCACCGCCCCGGTGCACGCCGACGCGGCCCGCGCGGCCTTCGCGCGGCTGCGTGGCGAGGTCGGCAAGGCCGTCGTCGGGCAGGACGGCACTGTCGCGGGTCTGGCGATCGCGCTGCTCTGCGGTGGGCACGTGCTGCTGGAGGGCCCGCCCGGGGTGGCCAAGACGCTGCTGGTGCGATCGTTCTCGGCCGCGCTGTCATTGGACTTCAAGCGAGTGCAGTTCACCCCCGACCTGATGCCGGGCGACGTCACGGGTTCGCTGATCTACGACCCGCGCGGCGCGAACTTCCAGTTCCGTGAGGGGCCGGTCTTCACCAACCTGCTGCTCGCCGACGAGATCAACCGCACGCCGCCGAAGACGCAGGCCGCGATGATGGAGGTGATGGAGGAGCGGCAGGTCTCGGTCGACGGCGTCGCCCGGAAGCTGCCCGACCCCTTCCTCGTCGCGGCGACCCAGAACCCGATCGAGCACGAGGGCACCTATCCCCTGCCGGAGGCGCAGCTCGACCGGTTCCTGCTGAAGCTGACCGTGCCGCTGCCCACTCGCGACGAGGAGCTGGGCGTCGTCCGGAACCACCACCTCGGCTTCGACCCGCGCGACCTCGACGGCGCCGGGCTCACCGCCGTGGCGGGCGCGGCCGACCTGGCCGGGGCCCGGGACGCCGTCCGCAAGGTGACCGTGGCCGACGGCGTACTGGCGTATCTGGTGGACCTGTGCCGTGCCACGCGAGTGACGCCCAGCGTCGAGCTGGGCGCGTCGCCGCGCGGTGCGACCAGCCTGCTGAACACGGCCAAGGCCTGGGCCTGGCTGTCCGGCCGGGATCACGTCACCCCGGACGACGTCAAGATCATGGCCCGGCCGACCCTGCGGCACCGGCTGCGGCTGCGGCCCGAAGCCGAGCTGGAAGGCGTCACCCCGGACGCGGTGCTCGACACCGTCCTCGCCGGAGTGCCGACGCCCCGATGATCACCTGGCGGCCGGTGCTGTTGTTCGGGCTGGGCCTGTCCACCGTGTGGATCTGGCCCTGGCCGTGGCTCGCCCTGCTCGGCGTCGCCGTCGTGGTGGCCGGCGTGTGCCTGCTGGACCTGCTGCTCACCGCCGACCCCGGCGCGATCCGGCTCAGCCGCGCCGGTACCACGGTGCTGCGGCTCGGCGAGACCGGCGAGGTCCAGCTCGTCCTGGGCAATCCGACCGGGGACGCGTACCGGCTCGACGTCCGCGACGCGTGGACCCCGTCGGCCGGCGCCACGCCCTACTCACATCGGGTCGAGCTGGCCGCGGAGGCCACCGCGGTGGTCACGACCGCGATCACGCCCACGCGCCGCGGTGACCGCCCGGCGGTGCGCGTCACGCTGCGGGCCTACGGTCCCTTGGGCTTCGCCTTCCGACAGGTACGCCACGCGCGGGCGGACGCGATGACTCCACCTTGGACGGTACGCGTCCTGCCCCGGTTCGAGTCGCGCAAACACCTGCCGGAGAAGCTGGCCAAGCTGCGTACGCTCGACGGGGCGACCACCATTCGCGGGCGCGGCCAGGGCACGGAGTTCGACGCCCTGCGGGAGTACGTGGTCGGCGACGACGTCCGGTCGATCGACTGGCGCGCCACCGCTCGCCGCAACGACGTCGTCGTGCGTACGTGGCGTCCGGAACGGTCCCGCCGAGTCGTCTGCGTGCTCGACACCGGGCGGACCAGCGCGGTCCGGATCGGCGACGAGCCCCGGATCGAGCACGCCATCGAGGCGGCGCTGCTGCTCGCCACGGTCGCCCAGCACGCCGGGGACCAGGTGGACCTGATCGCCGCCGACGAGCGCGTACGCGCTCAGGTGACCCGGTCGACCGGGCATACGCTGCTGCCCCGGTTGGTCGACGCGCTGGCGCCGCTGCATCCGGCGACCGCCGAGACGGACTTCGAGCTGGTGATCAGCGAAGTGCTGCGGACCGAACGCAAGCGCAGCCTCATCGTGCTGTTCACGGCGTTGGAACCGGGTGCGCTCGGCGAGGGTCTGCTGCCGGTGCTGCCCCGGCTGGCCGCCCGGCACACCGTCCTGGTCGCCGCGCTGCACGACCCGGTCATCGGCGAGCTGGTCGGCACGGCTCCGGCCGACGCCACCGCCGTCTACCGCCGGGTCGCCGGACTGCGGGCACGGGAGGATCGCGACCGCGTGGTCCGCTCGCTCACGCGGCACGGCGTACGCGTCCTCGACGCCGCGGCGGACGTGTTCCCCTCCCGGGTCACCGACGTCTACCTGGAGCTGAAGGCGACCGGCAAACTCTGATCCGGGTCAGCTCCGGGTGTCCGGGGCGGCCGGTTTCCAGTCCTCGACGAGAAGACCGAGCAGCACCTCGTCCAGGAACTCGCCCAGCACCCAGGCCGAGGACCGCAGTACCCCCTCGCGGACGAAACCGTTGCGCTCGGCGGCGCGCAGCATCCCGGCGTTGTCCACCAGCGTCTCGATCTGCAACCGATGCAGGCCGCGGACGGCGAATCCGTAGTAGCACAGCACAGAGACCACGTCGGTGCCGTAACCCTTTCCCCGGGCGGCCGGCAGCAGCCCCAGGCCGATGTGTGCGGATCGGTGATGGTTGTCGATTCCCCACAGCGTCGCCGTGCCGACCAGCGTCCCGCCCGCCAGCTCCACCACGGAGAACGGGACGACGCTCTGGTTGTTGTCGTCCACGACGAGCCGTCGATCCGTCGAGCCGGGCGCGATCGGCCGCCACGGCGAGCCGTCCGCCCGCGCGGCGTTGACCACGTCGTTGAACAGCTCGGTCCGCAGGATCGGGAGGTCGTCCTCATGCCGGGCCCGGAGCCCGACCTTGCCACCTGTCAGCATGCGAGCTTCCTATCACGGCCGCGCTGGTGGCGGGATCAGGCGTCGGGAACGTCGGGAACGTCGGCTTCGAAGGACTCCGCCTCGGCCGCCCGGCCCCGGATCGTGACGTACGCGAAGAAGCCGATCAACACCAGTACGCCGATCGCGTCCTTGACCACCAGCGGCAGCGGCGACGGCGTGACGAAGGCTTCCAGCGACGCGGCGACGGCGAAGACCGCCACCAACCCCAGTACGCCCACCATCCCGGTCCGGGCGGATCGGGCGACCGCGGCGGCCCGGCTCAACTCCGGCCCCGGTGCGATGGCCGACCAGCCGATCCGCAGACCCAGTCCGGCCGCGACGAAGATGGCGGTCAGCTCCAGCAGGCCGTGCGGCGCGATGAGCCCGAAGAAGAGGTCGCCTCTCCCCCGGCTGACCATGAGGCCGCCCATCAGCCCGAGGTTCAAGGCGTTCTGGAACAACACGTACGCCGCCGGCAGCAACAGGATGCCGCCGGCGAACGACTGCGCGCCGACCCAGGCGTTGTTGCTCCACACCTGCGCCGCGAAACTGGGTGCGGCGTACGTGCTGTAGTAGCTCTCGAACTGATCGTCCACGATGGCCTGCGCGGCGTCGTCCGACATCAGGACGGCCAGCGCCTCGGGATGAGTGCCGAACCAGAAGCCGAAGAACCCGGCGACCGCGACGAAGATCAGGGCGACGCTGATCCACCAGCGCCGGGCCCGGTAGACGACCAGCGGAAAGCCGTGGGTGAAGAACCGGCCGACCGAGCGCCAGGAGAACGCCGAGCCGCCGGTCACCGCCGCCCGCGCGGTGAGCACGAGGCGGGACAGCCGCGCGACGAGCGAGGGATCGGGCAGGCGGCTGCGAACGACCGACAAGTGGGTGGCCGCGCGCTGGTAGAGCACCACGAGTTCGTCGGCCTCCCGGGCGGTCAGCCGACGCCGCCGGCTGAGCACCTCCAGCCGCCGCCACTCGGCCGTGTGCTCCGCGACGAACGCGTCAAGATCCACTTGTCCTCCCCGGCCGACTGCACTCCTGGCGGCTCGCGCGAGCACTCCCCGGCGGCAGCCACAGCGTAGACTGCGGCTGCCCGCTCGGCAGACCCTCGCGCTGTCCGCGTACGACCTGGGGAGCGTTCCGCGTACGACATGGGGAGACAGATGACCACGGCGATCGCCGAGCCGCCCACGGACGGCTTGGTCAGCGGCGAGGCGGTGCACCTGGACATCCGGGTGGCACGCGCCGGATCGCGGGTGCTGGCCCTGCTCATCGACATGATCTCGCAGTTCGCGACGTTCGTGGTGCTGGCGCTCGTCGCGCTGATCGGGCTGGCCGCGACCGGGCTGGCCGACGCCGCCCTGGGCGGGACCGCCTGGGTGCTCATCATCGTGACGGTGTTCGTCGGGCATCAGGCGGTGTGGGAGACAGTGACGCAAGGCCGCACGCCCGGCAAGTTCGTGATGGGCCTGCGCGTGGTGCGGGACGACGGGGGCCCGATCAGGTTCCGGCACGCGGTCGTCCGGGCGCTGATCGGTGCGGCGGTCGAATGGCCCGGCCTGTTGATGCCGCTGGTCACCTGGGCCGCCAGCCTCATCACGATGGCCACGAATCCACAGAGCAAACGCCTCGGCGACCTGGCCGCCGGGACGCTGGTCATCCACGAGCGCTCCCCGGCGACCTGGGGCTGGATCCCGGTCACCCCACCACCGCTGGCGGCCTGGGCGGCGACCCTCGACCTGACCGGTCTCGACGACGAACTGGCCCTGTCGGTACGCCACTTCCTGGCCCGCAGCCGGCAACTGAAGGAACCGTTCCGGACCAGGCTCGGCATGCGGCTGGCCGGTGAGGTGCTCGCCAAGACGAACCCGCCGCCCCCGCCGAACACCCCGGGCTGGGCGTACCTGGCCGCGGTGCTGGGCGAGCGGCATCGCCGGACCGCTGCGCGGCTGTCGGCCGCCCGCGCCGCCCACGCGACCCTGTGGCCCGAACTGTTCCCCCAGCTTCCGCCGCTGACGCAGCAACCGTGGACCGCCCCAGCCCCCTGGCCGACGGCCTACCCGACCGGCAGCCCGGGCACCGTGCGCCCGCCGGCTCCCCGCTCGCCCGCCCCCCACTCCTAGCCGCGCGGGTTGCTTTCGCGCTGGATCAGGGTTCCGTGTCGAATCTTGGGCCAAGATTCGACTGAGAACCGTGATCCAGCGCCGACGCCGGAGGCGACGGAACTCGGTCAGGCGAAGAGGGCGCGGCCCCAGAAATCCTGCGGTCCGGTGACGCCGGGAGGGCACGCCCACACCGCGCTCGACTCGTGGCGGATGTACTCGTTGAGCGTGTCCGACTTGGCCAGCCCGCGCTGCACCGGCACGAACTGCTTCCGCGGATCCCGCTGGTACGCGATGAAGAACAACCCCGCGTCCAACCGGCCGAGGGGGTCCGAACCGTCCACGAAGTTGTAGCCGCGCCGGAGGAGGCGTACGCCGCCGTTCTGTTCGGGGTGCGCGAGCCGGACGTGGGCGTCCATCGGGATCGCCGGTCCGCCGTCGGCTCCCTTGCGGGCGAAGTCGATCTGGTCGAATTCCTTGGCGTGGCCGAGCGGTGCGCCTTCGCCCTTGTTCCGGCCGATGATCGCCTCCTGCTCGCCGAGCGAGGTGCGGTCCCAGGTCTCGATGACCATCCGGATCTTGCGGGTGACCAGGTAGCTGCCGCCGGCCATCCACTGTGTCCCATCGGCGGGCGCGGCCCAGAGGTGCTCGGTGAGCAGGTCGCCGTCCTCGGCCTTGAGGTTGTTCGTGCCGTCCTTGAAGCCCATGAGGTTGCGCGGGGTCGCCTGGGCGCGCGACGTCGACGAGGTACGCCCGAAGCCCAGCTGCGAGTAGCGCATGGTCACCTTGCCGAACCCGATCCGGGCGAGGTTCCGGATGGCGTGCACGGCGACCTGGGGATCGTTGGCGCAGGCCTGGATGCACAGGTCGCCGCCGGAGATCTCCGGCTTGAGCGCGTCGCCGCGGAAGGCGGGCAGCTCGTCGAGGGCGGCCGGACGCCGGGCGGCGAGGCCGAAGCGGTCCACGCCGTCGGCCGTCCGGAACAGGCTCGGGCCGAAGCCGATGGTCAGCGTGAGCCCGCTGGGCGGCAGGCCGAGCGCCTCGCCGGTGTCGTCCGGTGGCGCCTCGGCGATCCCGCTGACGGCGCCGATCACGCCGGCGTCGTGCCCGGCGGTCATCCGGGCCGCCGCCGCGGTCCACTTCTGCAGTAGCTCGATGAGGTCGGCGCGATCCTTGGTGATCACGTCGAACGCCACGAAGTGCAGGCGGTCCTGTGCGGGGGTGACGATGCCGGCCTGGTGCTCGCCGTAGAACGTGATGGCGTCCGCCGCCGTGCCGGACGCGGTCGCGGACTCGCCGCCGCCGCTGAGCACCGACGCGGTGGCGGCGACGCCGGCCGCGCCTGCCACGCCGACTCCGGCCAACGTCAGCGCCTTGCGCCGAGAAACCATGCCCAGCCCCCTACTTGATCGCGCCCGCGACCTGGCTGATCGGCTCGGCCAGGGCGTTGATCACGTCGGACAGTTCCTTCAACTCGGCCTGGCTCAGCTGGTTGTGCAGCTTCCAGCCGTCGCCCGCGCGGTGCTTGGCCAGCGTGGTCTCCACCGTCTTGAACGCGGCGTCGAGCTTGGTGACCAGGTCCGGGCTGCGCTCTTCCAGCGCCGGGCGCAGAGCGGCGACGGCCGCCTTCGAGCCCTCGACGTTGGCGGCGAAGTCCCACAGGTCGGTGTGCGAGTAGCGGTCCTCCTCGCCGGTGATCTTCCCGGTGGCGACCTCGTCCAGCAGCTCCTTCGCGCCGTTGGCGAGCTGGAGCGGGGACAACTTCTCCGCATTGGCCTTGGTGACGATCTCCTTGACGTCGGTCAGCAGCTGGTCGGCGATCGGGCCGTCCTTGCTGATGTCCCCGCTCGTCCACAGGTCCTTCTCGATCCGGTGGAATCCGGTGAAGGCCATGCCCTCGGTGACGACGTCCTCGCGGCCGTCGATCTTCGGGTCGAGGTCGCCGAAGATCTCCGCGACCGGCTCGATGCGCTCCCAATAGGTACGGGCGACCGGGAACAGCGCCTTGGCCTTCGCGACGTCGCCCGCCTTGACGGCGTTGACGAACTCCTCCGTCTTCACCAGCAGGGCGTCGGTCTGGCTCTTCACGTAACGCTGGTAGCTCGTGGTGGCGTCGGCGAGCTTCTGGTCGGAGGTCAACGGCGCGGCCGACCCGGTCACCGTGAACTTGCTGCGGATGCCGTCGCCGACCATGCCCGGCTTGCAGGCCGCCTCATAGGTCCCGGCCGGCAGCTCGACGTGCAGCTCCACCGGTACGCCGGGCAGGATGTTCTCCTTCTCGCCCATGACCCGGTCGCCCGAGGCGTAGATGTAGAACTCGTTGACCTTCGAGCCGGTGTTGCTGATCTTGAAGCTGACCGTGCCGGCGGCGCTCTCGGCCCGCCCGACCTCACAGGCGGAGTCGCTGGCCGTGACCGCGATCGGACCGCCGGCCTCGCCGGTCGAGGTGGGCTCGTCCTTGCCACAGCCGGTCAGGCCGAACGCGGTCAGGCCCAGCAGCGCGGCCGGTACGAGAAGGTGCTTACGCATGATCGGGGTCTCCAGAGCTCAGCGAGCGGACGTGGGGGCGGCTCCGGCGGGCTGCCCGGTGGGGGCGGGCCGCTTGGCCTTGGCGGGCAACAGGAACAGGATCAGGACCGGGATCACGTAGGCGACCCAGGCGACGACTTCGAGCACGGTCGGCTCGGGGGTGATGTTGAACATCCCGGAGAGCAACGAGGCGTACCAGGTGGTGGGGTCGAGCACGCCGCTGATGTCGAACGCCTTCGTCGACAGCCCCGGCAGCACGCCGGCCTCCTGGAAGTCGTGTACGCCGTACTTGAAGATCCCGGCGGCCACCAGGATCAGCAGCAGACCGGTCCAGGTGAAGAACTTGGTCAGGTTGATCCGCAGGATGCTGGCGTACAGGCCGAAGCCGAGCGCAGCCGCGGTGAGCAGGCCGCCGGTGATGCCGAGGACCGGCCACACGGTCGGGGACTGCTGGACGATGCCCATGAAGATGACGGCCGTCTCCACGCCCTCCCGGGCGACCGCGAGGAAGGCGACCACGACGACGGCGATCGGGCCGAGGTTGATCGCGTCGGTGAGCTTGGCGCGCAGCTGACCGGCGATCGACCGGGCGGCCTTGCGCATCCAGAAGATCATCCAGGTCACGAAGACGACGGCGACGACCGAGGTGATCGCCTCGAACAGCTCCCGGCCCGGCCCGGTCAGCACCTCGGAGGCGTAGCCGAGGGCGAGGACGACCCCGATCGAGAGCGCGGCCGCCACCCCGACCCCGGCCCAGACGAGCGGGAGCTGACGGCGGCGGTCGGATTTGACGAGGAAGCCGACGAGGATCGTGACGACCAGCGCGGCCTCCAGCCCCTCACGGAGACCGGTGAGGTACGCCGGGAGGAAGACGTTGCCGGACATGGCGCACTCCGGAGAATCGAGGGACGTTAGCTGAACCTAAGTTAGGGCAGCCATACCTTAAGGCCAAGGGCCCGGGGGACGTCAAGCTGCCGTTGAGGAACGGCACATGAACCGCACCACACCGGACGCGACGGTGATTTCTCCGTTTTGCTTGACATGTCCCTTACGTGGTGTGAGGCTGTAACCACGCAGCGTTAACCCGGGAGCGATCCCGGCGGTACGCGCGGGGAACCAAACCGGGGGGATGTACGCCGGTGGTCGCCCGATCGTGGAAGGTCCACGAGCGGCTGACCACCGGCGTACGCATGTCTGTCGAGGAACTGACGTCAGTACCTGCCGAGACGAGGCGGCCGGGGACCGGCCGGTACGCTCAACTCGGAAGCACCGCCGGGAAGCCCGGCACTGGTCAGCCGACCGACAGGAGTTCTGTACATGACCCGCATCCTGACCACCGGTGACTACAAGGTCGCCGATCTCTCTCTGGCCGCCTTCGGGCGTAAGGAGATCCAGCTCGCCGAGCATGAGATGCCCGGTCTGATGGCCATGCGCCGTGAGTTCGGCGAGACGAAGCCGCTGCGCGGCGCTCGGATCACCGGCTCGCTGCACATGACGATCCAGACGGCCGTCCTCATCGAGACGCTCGTGGCGCTCGGCGCCGAGGTGCGCTGGGCCAGCTGCAACATCTTCTCCACGCAGGACCACGCGGCGGCCGCGGTCGTCGTCGGCCCGGAGGGCACCGTCGAGCAGCCCTCAGGTGTGCCGGTCTTCGCTTGGAAGGGCGAGACGCTGGAGGAGTACTGGTGGTGCACCGAGCAGATTCTGCTCTGGCCGGGCGGTGAAGGCCCGAACATGATCCTGGACGACGGCGGCGACGCCACCCTGCTCGTCCACAAGGGCGCGCAGTTCGAGGCGGCCGGCGCCGTCCCGTCGCCCGACACCGCCGACTCCGAGGAATACGCGATCATCCTCAAGGTGCTGCAGCGGTCGCTCACCGAGGACGCGAAGCGCTGGACCACGGTCGCCGGGCAGATCAAGGGCGTCACCGAGGAGACCACGACCGGCGTGCACCGGCTCTACGAGATGCAGGCCGCCGGCTCGCTGCTCTTCCCGGCGATCAACGTCAACGACTCGGTCACCAAGAGCAAGTTCGACAACAAGTACGGCTGCCGCCACTCGCTGATCGACGGCATCAACCGCGCCACCGACGTGCTGATCGGCGGCAAGGTCGCGGTCATCGCGGGCTACGGCGACGTGGGCAAGGGCTGCGCCGAGTCGCTGCGCGGCCAGGGCGCCCGGGTCATCGTCACCGAGGTCGACCCGATCTGCGCGCTGCAGGCCGCGATGGACGGCTACCAGGTCGCCACGCTCGAGGACGTCGTGTCCACTGCGGACATCTTCGTCACCTCGACCGGCTGCAAGGACGTCATCACCGCCGACCACATGGCGCAGATGAAGCACAACGCGATCGTCGGCAACATCGGCCACTTCGACAACGAGATCGACATGGCCGGCCTCGCGAAGCTGCCGGGCGTCCACAAGGTCAACATCAAGCCGCAGGTCGACGAGTGGGTGTTCCCGGACGGCCACTCGATCATCGTGCTGTCCGAGGGCCGCCTGCTGAACCTCGGCAACGCGACCGGTCACCCGAGCTTCGTGATGAGCAACAGCTTCACGAACCAGACCATCGCCCAGATCGAGCTGTTCACGAAGACGGACCAGTACCCGATCGGCGTCTACGTGCTGCCGAAGCACCTGGACGAGAAGGTCGCCCGCCTGCACCTGGACGCGCTGGGCGTCAAGCTCACCCAGCTCACCAAGGACCAGGCGGACTACCTGGGCATCCCGGTCGAGGGCCCGTACAAGGCGGACCACTACCGCTACTAGCCAATCGGCTAAGTCAGCTCCGCGGCTGAGACACCTCAGCCAGAAACACCTCTCCGGCGCCGGTCAGCTCCAGCTGGCCGGCGTCGGCGTTTCCGAAGGCCGCGAAACCCGGCTTCAGGTCCACACTGCCCGCGCGGTCCGCGACCACCACCTCGCCACTCAGGCACAGAAGGGTACGCGGGCCGACCGGATCGAGCCGCACCGCTGCTCCGGTCAAGGTGACCCGGCGCAGCGCGAAGTCCTCGATCGGCACCGGCCAGGTGTCGACGGACCACCCTTCGCCCTCGGCCAGCCGGACGGGCCGTAGCACCGGGTCGGGCAGCGGCTCGAAGACCAGCACCCGCAACAGTTCGGGGACGTCGACGTGCTTGGGCGTCAGACCGCCCCGCAGGACGTTGTCGCTGGCCGCCATGATCTCCACACCGGTCCCCCGCAGGTACGCGTGGAGGTTGCCGGCCGGCATCCAGATGCCCTCGCCCGGCTGGAGTGTGACGAAGTTGAGCAGCAACGCGACCACGACGCCGACGTCACCCGGGTAGTACTCGGCCAGCCGCCGGGCCACCGCGTACTCGGGGTGCTCGCCGGCCGCCGCGACGACGTCGGCCACCAGCCCGGCCCGGTCGGGCTCCGGCCACGTCAGCAACTGCTCGACCGCTGACCGGAGATCGCCGGCCGCCAGTGCGCGTACCACTGGGTCGAGCTTGGCGATCTGGAGCCCCGCGAGCCGGGCCGCGCCCACGGAGGCCGGCTGGAAGCCGCACAGGGCATCGAACTCCGTGGCCGCCACCAGCAGCTCCGGCTTGTGATTGGCGTCCACATAGCTCGGATGCCCGGCCGCGAACGCCGCTTGGGCGGTCGGCAGGTCGGGGTGGGCCTGCAAGGACAGCGGCTGTTCCGCGGCGAGCACCTTGAGCAGGTACGGCAGCCGCGGGCCGAAGCGGTCGAGAGCTGGGCCCAGCGCCGGGCGCGGGTCGGCGGCGATCGCCTCGTCCAGCCCGCGCCCGTCCGGCAGCCGGGCCGGCGCGCTGGGATGCGCCCCGATCCACAGTTCGGCTTCCGGACCGGCACTGGGCACGGACCGCCCCTGCAACGTGGCGAGGGCGGTCCGGGAACCCCAGGCGTAGGGCTGAATCGGGCTGGCGAGGGGTCGCATGCTCAGTGTTTCCTCTGTGCTTCTCGGTGCTCGGCTGTGCTTGTCGGTGCTTTTCAGTGTTCCTCGACGGCCTGCTTCGGCTGGCGGCCCGCCTCGTAGATGTCCGGCTCCAGGTAGATGACCCGGGCGATCGGCACGGCCGCGCGGATGCGTTGCTCGATGGCGTCGATGCCATGCGCGATGTGGTCGGCGGAGTCCTCGTGCCGAATCGCGATCTTCGCGGCGACCAGCAACTCCTCGGGACCGAGGTGCAGCGTTCGCATGTGGATGATCCGCTCGGCCTCGTCGCCGGCCAGGATCGCCTGCTCGATGGCGGCGACGTCGGTGTCTGTCGCGGACTCGCCGAGCAGCAGACTCTTGGTCTCGACGGCGAGCACCACCGCGATCGCCACCAGCAGTACGCCGATCATCGCCGTGCCGGCCGCGTCCCAGCGACCGTCGTCGGTCAGCAGCGTCATCGAGACGCCGAACAGGGCGAAGACCAGGCCGATCAGCGCGCCCAGGTCCTCCAGCAGGACCACCGGCAGCTCCGGCGCCTTGGCCCGGCGGATGAACTGCACCCAGCTCACCCGGCCGCGGATGAGGTTGGACTCCTTGATGGCGGTCCGGAACGACAGGCCTTCCAAGATGATCGAGACGACCAGGACGGCGATCGGCAGCCACGCCCACGCCGTGATCGGGTGCGGGTCGTGCCACTTGTGGTACGCCTCGTACAGGGCGAACAGACCACCGACGCTGAACAGCACGATCGAGACGATGAAGCTGTAGATGTACCGCTCCCGTCCGTACCCGAACGGGTGCTGGGGAGTCGCCGCGCGCTGGGCGCGTTTCCCGCCGAACAGCAGCAGCACCTGATTCCCGGAGTCGGCGACCGAGTGGATCGCCTCCGCCAGCATCGACGACGAGCCGCTCAGCGCCGCCGCGATGAACTTCGTGGTCGCGATGCCCAAGTTGGCGGCCAGTGCCGCCACGACCGCTTTGGTGCCTCCACCAGCGCTCACGCTTGCTTCATTCCCTCTCTGATCACGTGCCTCCGGCTCCCCCCGGCGGCAGAACAGGGTTCAGTGTCCGATCTTGCGTCAAGACACTGAACCCTGAACCGGCGCTTTCTCAGCCGCGCAGCTTTTCCTTCAGTTCCGTGACGGCCGGCACCGCCATCGGGTCGAGCCCGTGCGCCAGGCTCAAATAGATCGACGCGAAATCGGGTACCGCCACCAGTGAGGCGAACCGCTCCAGCACCGAACCGCCCTCCGCGGTGAGCAGGGTCCAGCGAATCCCCCGGCGTTCGCAGATCTCCTGAACCGCCTCGATCCGGCGCTCCTCGACGCCGGCCGGCGCGCTGATCTCGTCGTCGGCCAGACCGCCGTCCTGCAACAGCGTCACGGACAGGCGGCTGCCCGCCTCCTCCTCGTCGTCGGGGTCGGCGAAGATGTCGCGCTGCGACTCTGCGAGCGCGCCGAAGTAGCCGTCGAGCAGACCGACCCGGCCCCGGCCGGCCTCACCGAGTTCGCCGGTGACCACGGGATAGCGGGCGTTCGCCGACAACGTGTCGCCGAACCGGCGCGCGGCCATCGTGGCCAGCGGGGACGAACCCCAGACCACGGGCACCGACCCGGCCAGGGACAACGCCATCGTCTTGGCCGGGTTCACGAAGCTCTCCGCCGTCGGGCGGCACCGGTCCGCGTCGGCGTCCAACCGCGACGCCGTCTCGGCGAGGTCCGCCTCCGTGACCTTCACCAGGCCGAGCGCCCGCGCCGCGAGCAGCACCGGGACGGTCAGCGCCCACAGGCTGGCGCGCGCCGGGGCCCGCCGGGGCACCGGAACGAACGGCGACCGGCCCCGTTCGGCCACCGACTGCAAGGGCGAGTCGGGTGCGCCGATCGCGACGAGCCGAGCACCCCGCCGAGTGGCCGCCTCGGCCGCCGCCAGGGCTTCCGGGGACCGGCCACTGGCCGACACGGCGATCACGACGTCGGCCGCGCCGACCCAGCCCGGTACGCCCGAGCTGCGATGCGCCAGCACCGGCACCGGGCAGCGCGGCCCGGCGACGGTCGCGAGGACGTCGCCGCTGCGGG